>DASQWY010000460.1:0-14288 GCA_035640005.1 Actinomycetes bacterium | reverse complement strand
CAGTGCCGCAGCCTGGAGCCGGACTAACGCCGGCCGGAGGGGTCCGGGGAACCCCGAAGGGGTGCCCCGGAGGATCGGGGGCCGCTCACTCGGCCTGACCGAACGACTTGATCTCCTCCAGCTCCTGCTCCGACAGCTCGCGCGGGGTCTCGCCGCGCGACACCTTCTCCTGCTGCACCCGGTGGCGGATGTCGTCGACGATCTCCGGGTTGGCCAGCGTGGTGACGTCGCCGACGTCGGCGAAGTTGGAGATGCTGGCGATCACCCGGCGCATGATCTTGCCCGAGCGGGTCTTGGGCATGTCGGAGACGATCCAGATGTTCTTGGGCCGGGCGATCTTGCCGATCTCGGTCTCGATCGCCTGGTTGACCTTCTGCTCGATCTCCTTGCTCGGCGCGATGCCCGGCTTCAGCGCCACGTACATCTCCACCGCGCGGCCGCGCAGCTCGTCCATGACCGGCACCGCCGCCGCCTCGGCGACCTCCTCCACGGTGATCGCCGCCGACTCAAGCTCCTTGGTCCCCAGCCGGTGGCCGGCCACGTTGATCACGTCGTCGACCCGGCCGAGGATGCGGAAGTAGCCGTCGGCGGCCTTGACCGCCCCGTCGCCGGCGAAGTACGGCCAGTCGCGCCAGTCGGTGCTGTCCTTGTCGCGGTTGTACTTGGCGTAGTAGGTCTCCACGAACCGCTCCGGCTGGCCCCAGATCGTCTGGAAGATCCCCGGCCAGGGGTTGCGGATGCAGATGTTGCCGGCGCGGCCGCTGCCGGCCTCGACCTCCTTGCCTTCCTCGTCGTAGATCACCGGGTACACGCCGAGCACGCCGGGGCCGCAGCTGCCGGGCTTCATCGGCTTCAGCGCCGGCAGGGTGCTGCCCAGGAAGCCGCCGTTCTCCGTCTGCCACCAGGTGTCGACGATCACCGCCTCGCCCTTGCCGACGGCCTGGTGGTACCAGCGCCAGACGTCCGGCTCGATCGGCTCGCCCACGGTGGTCATGTGCTTGAAGTGGTAGTCGTACTTGCTCGGCTCGTCGGGGCCGAGCTTGCGCAGCATGCGGATGGTGGTGGGCGCGGTGTGGAAGATCGTCACCCCCAGCCGCTCGGCGATCCGCCACGGCCGGCCGGCGTCGGGGTAGGTCGGCACGCCCTCGTACATCACGCTGGTGGTGCCGAGCGACAGCGGCCCGTAGACGATGTAGGAGTGCCCGGTGATCCAGCCGATGTCGGCGAAGCACCAGTAGGTGTCCTCCGGGTGGATGTCCTGGTAGTACTTTGAGGTGCCGGTGACGTAGGCGAGGTAGCCGCCGGTGGAGTGCTGGCAGCCCTTGGGCCGGCCGGTGGTGCCGCTGGTGTACATCAGGAACAGCGGCGCCTCGGCGGGCATCGACACCGGCTCGACCGTGCGGCCGCGGTAGTCCTGCAGCAGCTCGTCCACGAAGAAGTCGCGGCCCTCCACCATCGGGCTCTTGGAGGCGTACTGGCCGGCGTGGCGGCGCCACACCAGCACCTTGTCGACCTTGACGCCCTGCTCCTCGGCGGCCCGCAGCGCCTCGTCGGCCTTGACCTTGTGGTCGATCAGCTCGCCGTTGCGGTAGTAGCCGTCCATCGTCACCAGGATGTGGCTCTCGCAGTCGGCGATGCGGCCGCCACAGGCGGCGCCGCTGAAGCCGCCGAACACCTCCGAGTGGATGGCCCCCAGGCGCGCGCAGGCCAGCATCGAGACCGGCAGGTCGGGGACCATCGGCAGGTGGAAGGTGACCCGGTCGCCGACCTCGACCCCGCAGAACTCCCGCAGCAGCGCCGCGAACTCGTTGACCCGCTGGTACAGCTCCTGGTAGGTGATCGCCTGGGTCGGCTCGTCCTCCGGCTCCGGCACCCAGACCAGCGCCGACTTGTTGCGGTCGGTCGCCAGGTGCCGGTCGACGCAGTTGTAGGAGGCGTTCAGCCGGCCGCCGACGAACCACTTCCAGAACGGCGGGTTGCTGGTGTCCAGGGTGGTGTGCCAGTACTGGTCCCAGTCGAGCAGGTCGGCGTACTCCTTGAAGCACTCGGGGAAGCGCTCCTCGCCGAACCGGTCGTAGATCGACGGGTCGGAGGCGTTGGCCTGGCCGACGAACTTCGCGGGCGGGTTGAAGTACTCCTCTTCGCGCCAGTGCACCGCGATCTGCGACTCGGAGACCTGCACCTCGGGTGCTTCTGCTGCCATCGCTCGACCTCCTGCTGGAAGACGGCCTCGAGGGCCCGGTCACCGGCGACCGGCCTCGGACGAGGACGACTTACCCGCTCATCATCTGCTCCACGCCACAATGCCAGCAACGTGGCCGGGTGGGGCGTTCAGGGAGCGCTCAGGGGGCGCTCGGCGTGCTGGCGGGGGCGGCGACCACGTGGTCGACCGGCAGGCGGAAGCGGCGGCTCAGCTGCGCCGGCAGGTTGCCCTTGAGCCAGCGGGAGATGCCCGGCGGGAAGGTCGACAGCACGATCCGCTGGTAGTCCGGGTGCTCTCGCAGCTCGTCGCCGACCGCCTCCTGCGGCGAGTAGCTGCCGACCCGGGTGGCGCAGACGTTGACGCCCGCCGCGACCAGCCGCTCGGCCGCCTGCAGCCCGCGGCGTTCGGCCAGCTGGTGGGCCTCGCCCTCCTCCCAGTTGTGCAGCAGGTGGCCGGTCGGGGTGGCGGGCACCAGCAGGGTGAACTCGGCGGCCGGGTCCTCGGCGGCCAGCGCCTGGACCCGCTCCAGCAGCTCCGGGCTGCCGGCCGTCTGGTACGCCACGATGAGGTATCGCGCCATCGCCCTCTCCCTCCGCTGGGCTGTGGCTCCGTTGTACCCCCGCCCCGGGGGCTGTCAAGCATCCGCGGCGGCGGCTGGTAGCCTGCGCCGATGGGCGGCTTCCAGGTGGACTCCGAGATCGGCCGGCTGCGCCGGGTGCTGCTGCACGAGCCCGACCTGGAGCTGACCAGGCTCACCCCCGCCAACGTCGGCGAGCTGCTGTTCGACGAGATCATGTGGGTGGAGCGGGCCAAGGCCGAGCACCGCGCCTTCGCCGCGGTGCTGCGCGCCCGCGGGGTGCAGGTGTACGAGCTGGCCCTGCTGCTGGCCGAGGCGCTGGCGGCCGACGGCGCCCGCCGGCGGCTGCTGGACCGGGTGGTGACCGCCGACGCCTTCGGCGCCGGCCTGGCCCCGGAGCTGCGCGCCTGGTTCGACGCGCTCGACCCGCCCGAGCTGGTCCGCTACCTGATCGGCGGGGTGATCCCCGAGGACCTGCCGTTCGCCCCCGAGGGGCTGGTCGGGGCCAGCTTCCACCCGACCACCTTCGTGCTGCCGCCGCTGCCCAACCAGCTGTTCATGCGCGACAGCTCCGCCTGGATGTACGGGGGCGTGTCCATCAACCCGATGGCGTTCCCCGCCCGCCGCCGCGAGACGCTGCACCTGGAGACCGTCTACCGCCACCACCCGCTGTTCGCCGGCGGCGGCTTCCCGGTCTGGTACGGCGGCGACGGCGCCGACCACTACCCGGCGGTGGTGGAGGGCGGCGACCTGCTGGTGGTCGGCAACCGCACCCTGCTGCTCGGCATGGGCGAGCGCACCACCCACCAGGGGGTGGAGGCGCTGGCCAGGCGGATGTTCGACGCCGGCGCGCTGGACCGGGTGGTGGCGGTGGAGCTGCCGAAGCTGCGCGCCTACATGCACCTGGACACGGTGCTCACCCAGGTCGACCGGGACGCGTTCGTGGTCTACCCGGGCCTGCGCGGGCGGCTGCGCCCGTTCGTGGTCACCCCCGGCCCCGGCCGCCACCTGCGCGTGCAGGCCGAGGACGAGCTGTTCGCCACCCTCGCCCGCATCCTGGACCTGCCGCGGGTGCGCACCTTCGAGACCGGCGGCAACGAGATGGCGGCCGCCCGCGAGCAGTGGGACGACGGCAACAACGTGCTGGCGGTCGAACCGGGGCTGGTGATCGCCTACGAGCGCAACGTCGACACCAACCAGCGCCTGCGCGACGACGGGGTGGAGGTGCTCACCATCCCCGGCTTCGAGCTGGGCCGCGGCCGCGGCGGTCCCCGCTGCATGAGCTGCCCGCTGGAGCGCGACCCGCTCGGTTAGGAGGACGGCGCGGTGAGGACCTCGGGGCCGTCGGGGGTGAGGGCGACGGTGTGCTCGAAGTGGGCGGCGCGGGAGCCGTCGGCGGTGGCGACCGCCCAGCCGTCCGGCCGCAGCCGGTAGTCGCCGCCGCCCTCGGTCAGCATCGGCTCGATCGCCAGCACCAGGCCCTCGCGAAGGCGCAGGCCGCGGCCGGGGCGGCCGTCGTTGGGCAGCTGCGGGTCCTCGTGCAGCAGCCGGCCGACCCCGTGGCCGCCGAAGTCGGGCACCACCCCGTAGCCGCCGGCGCGGGCGACCTCGCCGACCGCGTGGCTGATGTCGGACAGCCGCCCGCCGACCCTGGCCCGCGCGATCCCGGCGCGCAGCGCCCGCTCGGTGGCTGCCAGCAGCCGCTCGGCGGCCTCGTCGAGCCGGCCGACGCCGACGGTGACGGCCGCGTCGGCGTGGTAGCCGCCGACCACCGCGCCGCAGTCGATCGACAGCAGCTCGCCGTCGCGGAGCCGGCGGCCGTCGGGGATGCCGTGCACGATCACCTCGTCGACCGACAGGCACAGCGTCGCCGGGAACGGGTAGCGGGCCCAGCGGGGCGCGTAGCCGAGGAAGGAGGCGGTCGCGCCGGCCTCGGCGATGGTGCGGGCGCCGAGCCGGTCGAGCTCGCGCAGGCTGACCCCCGGCCGCGCCGCGGCCACCACCCGCGCCAGGGTGGCGGCGACCACCCGGCCGGCCTGCCGCATGGTGGCGATCTCGTCGCGCGACTTGAGGATCACCATCGCGCTCAGGACCCCTTGCGCGGGCTGCTGTTGCTGGCCGCGCCCTCGTCCTCGGCCTCGGCCTCCTCCGCCTCCGGCTCGGGCTCGGAGTCGGCCTCGGGTTCGGGGGCGCGGCGCTCGCGCAGCCACAGCCACCCCGAGCCGCCCGCCACCACCGCCAGCGACACCCAGGCGTTGCGCGACAGCCCGAACAGCCGGTAGGTCGTGTCGGTCCGCAGCAGCTCCAGCCAGAAGCGCCCGAAGGCGTACAGCACCAGGTAGCACAGGGCGAGGCTGCCGGCGCGCAGCCGGCGGCGGGCCGACAGCCACAGCAGCGCCCCCACCACCGCCAGGTCGTACAGCGACTCGTACAGGAAGGTCGGGTGGAAGGTGGCCTGGTCCAGGTAGCGGTCGGGCCGGTGGTCGGGGTCGACCCGCAGCGCCCACGGCAGCGTGGTCGGGGTGCCGAACAGCTCCTGGTTGAAGTAGTTGCCCCAGCGGCCGAACGCCTGCGCCAGCGGGATCGCGGGGATGGCCGCGTCCAGCGCCCCCAGCACCGGCAGCCCGCGCCGCCTGGCCACCCACAGCCCGGTCAGGATGCCCAGGGTGAGCCCCCCGTACAGGGCCAGCCCGCCCTCCCAGATGAACAGCACGTGCAGCCAGCGGCCGCGGAACTCGCCGGTGTGGGTGCTCACGTAGGCCAGCCGCCCGCCGAGGAAGCCGGCCACCACCGCCCAGATCCCCGGCCGTTCCAGCTCGCCCGGCTTGCCGCCGGCCCGCAGCCAGCGCCGGTTGGCCAGCCAGAAGGCCAGCAGGATGCCGACCGCGATGCACAGCCCGTACAGGTGGAAGAACACGGGCCCGACGTGGACCCCGTTGGTCGGCGGCGGCGGGATGGAGGCGAGCGCGCTCATGCGGCCAGCACCTCGGCGACGGCCTTGTCGATGGCGGCCAGCTCGTCGGCGTCCAGGCGGCGGCCGGCGGCCGCGCAGTTCTCGGCCAGCTGCTCGGGCCGGGAGGCGCCCACGATCGCCGAGGCCACCCCCGGCTGGCGCAGCACCCACGCCAGCGCCAGCTGCGCCAGGGTCATGCCGGCCTCGTCGGCGATCGCCCGCAGCCGCTCGACCGCGTCCAGCACCTCGTCGACCAGGAAGCGGCCGACGAACATGCCCATCCGCCGCGACGCCGCCCGGCTGCCCGGCGGCGGCGGCTCCCCCTTGCGGTACTTGCCGGTCAGCACCCCCTGCGCCAGCGGCGACCAGACCACCTGGCCGACGCCCTCCCGGTCGCACAGCGGCAGCACCTCGTCCTCGATGCGCCGCTCCAGGATCGAGTACTCCGGCTGGTTGGCGACCAGCCGGTCCAGGCCGAGGTCGTCGGCGACCGCCAGCGCGTCGGCGATCTGCTCGGCGCTCCAGCCACTGACCCCGACGTACAGCACCTTGCCCTGGCGGACCAGGTCGTCCAGCACCCGCAGGGTCTCGTCCAGCGGGGTCTCGTCGTCGTAGCGGTGGCACTGGTACAGGTCGATGTAGTCGGTGCCGAGCCGGCGCAGGCTGGCGTGGCACTGCTCGAACACGTGCTTGCGCGACAGGCCGCGGTCGTTGGGGCCGTCGCCCATCGGGAAGAACACCTTGGTCGCCAGCACGTAGGAGGAGCGGTCCTGGCCGGCCAGCGCCTCGCCGACCACCTGCTCGGCCGCGCCGCGCCCGTAGGCGTTGGCGGTGTCGAAGAAGGTCACGCCCAGGTCGAGGGCGGCGGCGACGCAGCGCCTGGCCACCTCGGCGTCGACGCCGACGCCGTAGGTGAGCCACGACCCCAGGCCGATCTCCGAGACCTTGACCCCGCTGGCTCCCAGCCGCCGGTACTCCACGCCTCGCCCCTTCCCCGGTGTTCACCGGTGTCCACTCGGCCCGCACGCGTTCAGCCTGTTCAGCCTGCCACGGGATGGTTGGGTCTGCCGACCAGCTCGCCGCCGCCGCGGACCACCAGCTCGTCGCGCAGCGCCCACAGCACCGGGAAGAACCGGTAGCGGAGGGTGTGCTGCAGGTAGCTGATGACCATGCCGCCGGTGCCGCGGGCGTGGTCGCCGAGCGCCCGCTGCACCAGCGCCAGGTGCTCCTGGCGCCAGCGCAGCCAGCGCTCGTCGTAGTCGACCAGGCCCTCGCACAGCAGGTAGAAGCCGGCGCGCGGGCCCGGGTCGACGTACAGGTCGGCCCAGGCGGCGCGGGCGGCGTCGGCGCCCGCCCCCGCCGGCACCACCCCCAGCCGCACCGCCGCCTCGGCGTGCGCGGCCGCCAGCGACCGCTGCCCCAGCCGCGCGGCCAGCGCCGCCGGCAGGCGGCCGCCGTGCTCGACCTCCAGCGCCTTCAGGTAGGCCGGGTCGCGCAGGCCGCTGAGCAGCTCCAGCTCGCGGAACTGCTGCGACTGGGAGCCGGAGGCGCTGCCCAGGTAGCTGCGGAACTGCTGCAGGTGCCAGGGGGGCAGGGTGTGCAGGCTGCGCATCTGCTCCAGCGCGTGGGTCATGGTGGCGTTGACCCGGCCGAGCAGGGCCAGCGCCGGCGCCCACGCGTCGGCGTCCAGCAGCCCGACGATCCGCTCCAGGTCGTGCAGCAGCAGCTTCATCCACAGCTCGAGGGCCTGGTGGACGATGATGAAGTGCAGCTCCTCGGGGTGCGGCGGGTCCGAGCGGGGCCGCTGCAGGGCCAGCAGCTCGGGGACGCGCAGGTAGCTCCCGTAGGTGAGCGCTTCCTCGTCCATGCCCGAGCCTCCTTGCCGCCGACCGGTGGCAGCCTATCGCTCCCCGGCGCCCCGGCGCGGCCCCCCGCGGCCAGGAGGATCGCGCCGGGAATTGCCCGCCCGTCGCCGCCTGCCTAGCATGGTCGGCGGACGCACCCCGTCACCTCCGACCCGGGAGCCGCCAGCGTGCGCAGGACCGCGATCCTCCTGGCCGGCATCGCCCTGCTCGCGCTGCTGCTGGCGCCCGCGACCCGCGCCGCCGGCGGCGCGACCGCCGCCCAGGCCGGCGGCGACGCCTCCCTCCAGACGCGCGGCCGGCAGCTCTACCAGCAGGCCTGCGCCGCCTGCCACGGCCCGGACCCCAACGGCGCCGCCGCCTACGCGACCGTCCCGTCGCTGAAGGACGTCGGCGGGGCGGCGGCGGTCGACTGGGCGCTGCGCACCGGGCGGATGCCATGGCGCTCCACGGTCGGCCCGGCGATCGCCCGCGCCAACCCGCGCTTCGGCGAACAGGACATCCGCGCCCTCACCGTCTACATCGGGCGGGCGGTCGGCGACGCGCAGCTGCCGGACGTGGACCCCGCCCGCGGCGACCTGACCCGCGGGCGGGACCTGTACGGCACCGCCTGCTCGGCTTGCCACGGGATGAACGGCGCCGGCTCCGCCCTCGGCGGCCAGAACATCGCCCCGTCGCTGCAGAACGTTGAGCCGATCGACGTGGCCGAGGCGATCAAGATCGGCCCCGGCGAGATGCCGGTCGGCGGCGGCCTGGCCAGCTACGACCCGCACTCCGCCGACAGCCAGCGGCAGGTCGACGACATCGCCGCCTACGTGCAGAGCCTGCGCAGCAACCGCTACGACCGCGGCGGCGCGCCGATCGGCGGCAAGGGGCCGGTGCCGGAGGGGTTCGTCGCCTGGGTGATCGGCCTGGGCGTGCTGATCGTGGCGAGCCGCTGGATCGCCGGCGGCGGGGAAGGCCAGCAGCCGAGCCGGCGCGGCGCCGGCGAGGGCGAGTGAGCGGGACCGACCGGGGAGCGGGCGCGTGGACGTCGACAGGCAGCGGGACCGGGACCGGCGGCTGAGCCAGCCGGAGCGGCGCGCCGAGCGGCGCGCGGCGGCCGCCTTCCTGATCGCCATCGCCGCCGGGGTCGGCCTGTTCGTCGTCTACTTCGCCGGCGGCCAGACGCAGCTGGAGGGCGTGCTGTTCGCGCTGGCCCTCGGCGGGCTCGGCGTGGGCATCGTGCTGTGGGGCAACCACCTGCTGGACGCCCGCGAGGTGGTCGAGGAGCGCCACGAGCTCGGCTCCGGCGTGGCCGGCCGCGACGCCTTCCAGGCCGCCCTCGGCGAGGAGGTGGGCCCCGAGCTGGTGGGCCGCCGCTCGCTGCTGGTGCGGCTGCTGATCGGCGCCGGCGGGGCGCTCGGCCTGGCGCTGCTGCTGCCGGTGCTGTCGCTCGGCCCGGCCCCCGGCAAGACGCTGAAGCAGACCGCCTGGCGCCGCGGCAGCCGCGTGGTCGACGAGGCCGGCAGGCTGGTGCGCCTGGACTCGGTGCCGACCGACGGGTTCGTCACCGTCTTCCCGGAGGGCGCCGCCGGCCGCGCCGACTCGCAGGCGCTGCTGATCCGCCTGGCCCCCGGGCTGCTGCGGCTGCCGCCCGACCGGCTGGCGGCCGTGCCCGAGGGCACCCACGTCGCCTACTCCAAGATCTGCACCCACGCCGGCTGCCCGGTCGGGCTGTACCGGGCCGAGCTGCACTCGTTGCTGTGCCCCTGCCACCAGTCGCAGTTCGACGTGCTCGACGGCGGCAAGCCGTTCTTCGGGCCGGCGGCGCGGCCGCTGCCGCAGCTGCCCCTCGGCGTCGACCCCCAGGGCGTGCTGGTGGCGCTCGGTGACTTCTACGAGCCGGTGGGGCCGGCGTTCTGGGATCGGGGAAGGTCATGACCACACGGCTGGAACGGTCATTGAGCTACGTCGACGAGCGGCTGGGCACCACCAGCTTCGCGCGCAAGGCGCTGCGCAAGGTCTTCCCCGACCACTGGTCGTTCCTGCTCGGCGAGATCGCCCTGTTCTGCCTGGTCGTGCTGGTGTTCACCGGCACGTTCCTGACCTTCTTCTACACCCCCTCGGCCCGCGAGACGGTCTACAACGGGCCGTACGTGCCGCTGAAGGGCCAGCAGGTGTCGGCCGCCTACGACTCGGTGCTGCGGCTGTCGTTCCAGGTCCGCGCCGGCCTGCTGATGCGCCAGGTGCACCACTGGGCGGCGCTGGTGTTCGTGGCCGCGATCGTGGTGCACCTGTGCCGGATCTTCTTCACCGGCGCGTTCCGGCGGCCGCGGGAGGTGAACTGGCTGGTCGGCATGCTGCTGCTGTTCCTGGCCCTCGCCGAGGGCTTCACCGGCTACTCGCTGCCCGACGACCTGCTGTCCGGGGTCGGGCTGCGGATCTTCTACTCGGTGACGCTGGCCATCCCGGTGATCGGCACCTGGGTGTCGTACCTGCTGTTCGGCGGGGAGTTCCCCGCCCCGGAGATCATCTCGCGGCTGTTCGTGTTCCACGTGATGCTGCTGCCGGCCCTGCTGATCGGGCTGGTGATCGTGCACATCTTCATCCTGGTGCTGCAGAAGCACACCCAGCACCGCGGCAGGGGCCGCACCGAGCGCAACGTGGTCGGCAAGCACCTGTGGCCGCAGCAGACCTTCAAGTCGGTCGGCCTGCTGCTGGTCACCACCGCCATGCTCGCCCTGCTCGGTGGGCTCGCGCAGATCAACCCGGTGTGGCAGTATGGGCCGTTCGTGCCGTTCAACGTGTCCTCGCCGGCGCAGCCCGACTGGTACATCGGCTTCCTGGACGGCGCCCTGCGGCTGGGCCCGCCGTGGGACCTGTCGCTGTTCGGCTACACCATCTCCGAGGTGTTCTGGCCGGCGATCCTGTTCCCGGGCGTCGCCTTCGGCATCCTGATCCTGTGGCCGTGGATCGAGCGCCGCTTCACCCGCGACCGGGCCGAGCACCACCTGCTGGACCGGCCACGCGACGCGCCCATCCGCACCGCCACCGGCCTGGCCGGCCTGACGGTGTTCTTCATCATGTTCCTGGAGGGCGGCAACGACATCGTCGCCGTGCTGCTGGACGTGCCGGTGGAGTCGATCACCCGCATCCTGCAGTTCGCGATCGTGATCGCCCCGGTGCTGGTCTGGCTGGTGGCGTTCCTGGTGTGCCGGCAGCTGCGCGCCTCCGGGCTGCACCCGGCGGCGATCGGCGCGGGCGAGCGGCTGCGCCGCACCGCCGCCGGCGGCTACGAGACGGTGCCGCTGGAGCCGACCAGCTCCGAGTAGGCTTGGCCCTCCGAGCCAAACGACCCGGAACCCGGAACCCGGAGGGCGCCCGTGGAGTTCCGCCGCATCAGCAACCTGCCGCCGTACGTGTTCACCGTCATCGACGGCCTGAAGGTGGCGGCCAGGCGGGCGGGGGAGGACGTGATCGACCTCGGCTTCGGCAACCCCGACCTGCCCTCGCCGCCGACGGCGGTGGCCAAGCTGTGCGAGGCGGCCGGCAACCCGCGCAACCACCGCTACTCCGCCAGCCGCGGCATCCCCAAGCTGCGCGAGGCGGTCGCCGCGCTGTACCGGCGCCGCTTCGGCGTGGCGCTGGACCCCGACCGCGAGGTGATCACCACCATCGGCGCCAAGGAGGGCTTCTCCCACCTGATGTGGGTGCTGCTGCAGCCCGGCGACGCGGCGCTGGTGCCGTCGCCGTCCTACCCGATCCACATCTGGGGGCCGCTGTTCGCCGGCGCCGACGTGCGCGAGATCCCGGTCGGCACCGACCAGGACTTCTTCGAGAACGTGCAGGAGGCCTACCGCTACTCGTGGCCGCGGCCGCGGGTGATCGTGCTGTCGTTCCCGCACAACCCGACCACCGCCTGCGTGGACCTCGAGTTCATGCAGCGCATCGTCGACTTCGCCCGCCAGCACGAGGTGCTGCTGGTCCACGACAACGCCTACGCCGAGCTCGGCTACGACGGCTACCGGCCGCCGTCGATCCTGCAGGCCGACGGCGCCAAGGAGTGCGCGGTCGAGCTGTACTCGATGACCAAGGCGTTCTCCATGGCCGGCTGGCGGATGGCCTACGCGGTCGGCAACGCCGCGGTGGTGCAGGCGCTCGCCAAGCTCAAGTCCTACCTGGACTACGGCGCCTTCCAGCCGATCCAGATCGCCTCCACGGTGACGCTCAACGAGGCCGCCGACCACCCGCGCCAGGTGCAGCCGGTCTACCAGTCCCGCCGCGACGCGCTCTGCGGCGGGCTGCAGCGGATCGGCTGGGAGGTGCAGCCGCCGCGGGGGACGATGTTCGTGTGGGCGCCGATCCCCGAGCCGTACCGGTCGATGGGCTCGGTGGAGTTCGCCTCCTTCCTGGTCCGCGAGGCGCGGGTGGCGACCTCGCCGGGGGTCGGCTTCGGGCCGGGCGGCGACGGGCACGTGCGCTTCGCCCTGATCGAGAACGAGCAGCGCATCGGCCAGGCGGTCCGCAACCTGCGCCGCGCGCTGCCCAAGCTCGGCTAGCGAAAGGAGCATGCCAGGTGCTGAAGGACGCCGACGCCTTCTCGGGCTTCGCCGTGGACGACGTGCCACGGGCGAAGCGGTTCTACGGCGACACCCTGGGGCTGGAGGTGGCCGACGCGGCCCTGGGGGTGGAAGGCGCCGACGTCCCCGCCGGCCTGGAGATCCGCCTCGGACCCGGGACCAGGGTCCTGGTCTACCCCAAGCCCGACCACGCCCCGGCGACGTTCACGATCCTGAACTTCCTGGTCGACGACATCGAGCGGGCGGTCGACGAGCTCAGCGCCCGGGGGGTGCGGTTCGAGCGCTACCAGACCGAGCCCAGGACCGACGCCAAGGGCATCCACCGCGACCCGCGGGTGCACCCGGTCGCCTGGTTCCGCGACCCGGCCGGCAACCTCCTGGCGGTCATCCAGCGGTGACCCCCGCCGCCGGCGGGACCGTCACTGCTCCGGTGGCGCCTCCGCCTCCAGGCGGCCGTAGCGCTGCTCGCGGGCGGCCGCGGCCAGCCAGCCCCAGCCGGCCAGGCCGGTGACGCCGGCGCCGAGGATCACCAGCCACAACCCGAAGATCAGCCCGGTCAGCATGATCGCCATGCCCAGGCCGACCCCGAACGGCCAGATCGACGGCTGCGGCAGCACGCCCAGGTCGGCGGCCTCCAGGTCGTTCGGGCCGGGCGGGTCGCGCGGCGGCAGCCCGGCGAAGCGGCGGACCGCGTCGGCGCGCGGCTCCCGCGAGCCGCCCTGGTGGCGGCGCTCCTGCACCAGGATCAGCCCGGCGAACCCGGGCCCGGCGCCGAGCACCAGCAGCGCCAGGGTGCCGAGCGGCTCGTAGCTGAGGAACCAGTAGACCACCCCGGCCACGAAGCCGAAGGCGGACACCCGCAGAAGGATGGCGGCCTCGTCGGTCATCAGCGGTCGGTCCCGCTCGGCCCGGCCGGCTGCGCGGCGCCGTGGCGCAGGTCGAAGGCCGGCCGCTCGGAGCGGACCTCGGGCAGCCGGTCGAAGTTGTGGTGCGGCGGCGGCGAGCTGGTGGTCCACTCCAGGCTGTTGCCCTCCCACGGGTCGCCGCCGGCCGGCCGCCCGCGCCGGAGCGACACCACGAAGTTCCAGGCGAACACCAGCACCGACACGGCCATCAGGTAGCTGCCGAGGGTGGACAGCTCGTTCCACCGGGTCCAGCCGGTGACCGAGTAGTCGGCGACGCGCCTGGGCATGCCGTCCAGGCCGACCAGGAACTGGAAGAAGAAGGTCACGTTGAAGCCGACGAAGAACAGCCAGAAGTGCCACACGCCGAGCCGCTCCGACAGCAGCCGGCCGGTCATCTTCGGGAACCAGAAGTAGAAGCCGGCGAACATGCCGTACAGCAGCCCGCCGACCATGATGTAGTGGAAGTGGGCGACCACGTAGTAGGTGTCGTTCACCTGGAAGTCGATCGGCGGCGAGGCCAGGAAGATGCCGGTGATGCCGCCGACCACGAACACCGCGATGAAGCCGACGGCCATCAGCATGGCGGTGGAGAAGGTGATCGCCCCCCGCCACATGGTGCCGATCCAGTTGAACACCTTGATGCCGGTCGGCACCGCGATCAGCAGCGACATGATCGAGAAGTAGGGCAGGTACACGTTGCCGGTGGTGAACATGTGGTGCGCCCAGACGCCGAACGACAGCGCGGCGATCGCGAACATGGCGAACACCATCGCCCGGTAGCCGAACAGCGGCTTGCGGGAGAAGACCGCCACCACCTCGGAGATCACCCCGAAGATCGGCAGGATGATGATGTACACCTCCGGGTGCCCGAAGAACCAGAAGATGTGCTGGTAGAGCAACTGGCTGCCGCCGGCGGTCGCGTCGAAGTAGTGCGCGCCGAAGTGCCGCTCCAGGAACAGCAGCGCCAGCGCGGCGGTCAGCGGCGGGAAGGCGAACAGGATCATCAGCTGGGTGACCAGCACCCCCCAGGTGAACAGCGGCATCCGGAACATCGTCATGCCCGGCATGCGCATCCGGAAGATGGTGGTGACCAGGTTGACCGCGCCCAGGATGCCGGCGATGCCGACCACGGCCAGCCCGATGATCCACAGGTCCATGCCGGTGCCCTGGAAGTACTCGGTCGACAGGGGCGGGTAGGCGGTCCAGGCGACCGCGGCCGGGCCGCC
>DASQWY010000459.1:0-2185 GCA_035640005.1 Actinomycetes bacterium | reverse complement strand
ACGACCCGAAGGCGGCTTGGGAGTCCTCGGCCAAGGAGGCGGTCGCCGCCGTCAGCGGCGAGGGCGCCATGGAGCGGACCGTGCACCTGTCGTTCGGGGACGCCCCCGCCAGCGAGTACGTCCTGCAGATGTTCGCCGACCTGCTGGTCCACGGCTGGGACCTGGCCAGGGCGATCGGCGCCGACGAGCGGCTGGACCCCGAACTGGTCGACGCCTGTGCCTCCTGGTTCCAGGCCAGGGAGGAGCTGTACCGCACCGGCGGCGCGGTCGGCGCCCGGCCGGAGGTGGCCGACGGCGCCGACGCGCAGACGCGGCTGCTGGCGGCGTTCGGCCGGACCGCCTGACCGCGGTCAGCCGGCCCGGCGCAGGTCGTCGAGCACGGCGTTCCTGACGGCGTCCAGGTCCGCGCCGAGTTCGACCATGACCTGAGCGGCGAGCCCCTGCCCTTCGCGCAGCAGGCCGAGCAGGACGTGCTCGGGGCCGATGTGGTCGTGGCGCAGGCGCACCGCCTCCCTGAGGCCGAGCTCCAGGACCTTTTTGGCCCGCGGCGTGAAGGGGACGCGGCCGAGCCAGCCCGTGCGGCCGCGGCCGGCGGCCTGCCGGAAGGCGTCGGGGCCGAAGCTGGCCTCCACCCGGCGGCGGACCTCCTCGAGGTCGATGCCGATGGCGGCCAGCGCCGCGGCGTCGTCGGTCCCGCCGCCGACGATCTCGCGGATCCGGCGCTCGACCGCCTCGGCGGTGACGCCGAAGCCGGCCAGCAGCTCCCCCTCGGCGTCCTCCGCCTCCAGCAGGCCCAGCAGGATGTGCTCGGTGCCGATGTGGTCGTGGTGGAGCCGGCGGGCGGCCAGCTGCGCGACGATCACGACCTGGCGGGCCGGTTTGGTGAAGCGCTCGAACATTCAGTCCCTCCGGAGCAGGCCGCGCCTGACGGCGTGCTTCTTGTGCACCGCCTGCCGGCTGACGCCGAGCTCGGTGGCGATCTCCTGCCAGGACCAGCCCTTGTCGCGGGCGTTGGCGACCTGGATCGCCTCGAGCTGCTCGAGCAGGCGGCGCAGGGCGGCCACCGCGCGGAGCCCGACCCTCGGGTCGCTCGAGTCGGCGGCGCTGGCGAGCTGGGTTGCCTGGTTCATGGCTGTCATCATAGGTTGACAGCCGCCTGCTGTCAACCCTGATTGACAGCGTCCCTCAGCGGGGGCCGTCCTCGGGTGGCTGCTGGGACAGGAACCGCTCCAGCTCGGCAGCGATCTCGTCGCCGGAGGGGACGCGGTCGTCGCCGCCCTGCTCCACCAGCCCGCGGATCTGCTCGATGAACTCGGCGATCTGGGGCCGCTCGCGGATCGCCTGCTCGACCTGCTCCAGGTGGTCCTTGCCGGCCGCCTCCAGCTCGGTGGTGTCGACCTCCACCCCTGCCAGCCGCGCCAGCGTGCGGACCAGCGCCAGGGCGGCCGGCGGGTGGGTGCCGCCGGCCAGGTAGGGCGGTACGCGCGCCCACAGCCCGGTGGCCGGGATGCCGGCCTGGTGCAGCCGCTCCTCCAGCACCGTCTGCAGGCTGGCCTGCAGCTCCACGATCATCGACACCGTCTCCAGCCTGCCCGCCAGGTCGGGGTCGGCGGAGGTGCCGACCACGGCGACCGGGTCGGTGTGCAGCGATGGGGCTGGGAAGGCGCCCAGGCCGAACACCTCGACCACGCCGAGCCGCCGGCAGGCGTCCACCACGGCGTCGCCGAACGCCCGCCAGCGGAAGTCCGGCTCCGGGCCGGTGAGCAGCAGCGCGTCCCGGCCGCCGCCCGGGTCGGCCCGCGCCAGCTCGATCCGCGACCAGGCAACCTGCTCGATGGTGCCGCTGGCCAGGCGCACGACCGGCCGCCTGGCCCGGTAGTCGAGCAGCTCGTCGCTGTCGAAGGTGGCGATCGTGCGGGCGTTCCAGCGGGCGCGCAGGAACACGGCGCTGGCCTCCCCGGCCATGCCCGCGTCCTGCCAGCCGCCCAGGTGGACGACCAGGAACGGGTCGCGCAGCGGCGGCTGCTCGCCGAGGTCGCCGAGGTCGCCGAGGTCCAGTAGTGGGGCCATGAGGGCAGGGTAGCCGCTCCGGCGCCGCTGTGGGGATCCCGGCGCGGCGGTAGCCTTGCCGGGTGACCAGCACCGCCCGCCCGGCCCGGGTCTCGCCCCTGCGCCCCTTCCGCCA
>DASQWY010000458.1:0-3386 GCA_035640005.1 Actinomycetes bacterium | reverse complement strand
TGCGGCCGGCCGCTCCGCGCCTGCCGGCGCTGACCGACGCCGAGTGCTCGTTCATCGACCACTACCTGGCGCTGGTCGACCTGCTGGGCCGGATCAACCCGGCGCGCAGCACCGGCCGCACCTACCCGTGCCTGCGCGCCGCGCAGTCGCTGGTGGACGAGGCGGAGGCGCTGCGCCGCGCGATCGAGCTGATGTGGGAGCGGGGCGAGCGCGAGGTCCACGTGGGCACGCTGACCCGGGCGCTGCGCGCCCTGGACGGCGAGCGCCGCGCCGCCCGGGTCACCCTGCCACCCTGAGCCAACAAGATCGGGGCACCACGGCCAGGCCCGATGCGGGCCGGGTAGTTGGGGGGGTTCGGGGGGGAGCTGGCTCCCCCCCGAATGAACCGGGGACCCGCCCCGAGATCACCAGTGCGTACGCTAGGGGGCCGGAGGTGACGCGCATGCCCTTGACCCAGCCAGACCCCGAGGCTCCCCTGTCCGAGTCCCAGCTGCGGCTGCTGGACGCCTGGTGGCGGGCCGCGAACTACCTCTCGGTCGGCCAGATCTACCTGCTGGACAACCCGCTGCTGCGCGAGCCGCTGCGGCCCGAGCACGTCAAGCCGCGGCTGCTCGGCCACTGGGGGACGACGCCGGGCCTGAACTTCGTCTACGCCCACATGAACCGGGTGATCCGCAACTGGGACCTGGACGCGATCTTCGTCACCGGGCCCGGCCACGGCGGCCCCGGCCTGGTGGCCAGCGCCTACCTGGAGGGCACCTACTCGGAGGTCTACCCCGACGTGGCCCGCAGCGTCGACGGGATGCGGCGGCTGTTCCGCCAGTTCTCGTTCCCGGGCGGCATCCCCAGCCACGTCGCCCCCGAGACGCCCGGGTCGATCCACGAGGGCGGCGAGCTCGGCTACTCCCTGGCGCACGCCTACGGCGCCGCCTTCGACAACCCCGACCTGCTGGTCTGCTGCGTGGTCGGCGACGGGGAGGCCGAGACCGGGCCGCTGGCGACCAGCTGGCACGCCAACAAGTTCCTCGACCCGGTCCGCGACGGCGCGGTGCTGCCGGTGCTGCACCTGAACGGCTACAAGATCGCCAACCCGACGGTGCTGGCCAGGATCCCACCCGAGGAGCTGCGCGCCCTGCTGGAGGGCTACGGCTACCGGGTGCACGAGGTCGCCGGCGACGACCCGCCGCGCATGCACCAGCAGATGGCCGCCGCCCTCGACCGGGTGGTCCAAGAGATCCAGGACATCCAGACCGCGGCCCGCGGCCGCGGCGAGACGGCCAGGCCCCGCTGGCCCATGCTGGTGCTGCGCACCCCCAAGGGGTGGACCGGGCCGAAGCAGGTCGACGGCCAGCCGGTCGAGGGCACCTTCCGGGCCCACCAGGTTCCCCTGGCCGAGGTCCGCACCAACCCCGAGCACCTGCGGCAGCTGGAGTCGTGGATGCGCGGCTACCAGCCGTGGGAGCTGTTCGACGACGGCGGCGCGCCGCTGGAGGAGCTGGCCGCCCTGGCGCCCAAGCGCTACCGGCGGATGAGCGCCAACCCGCACACCAACGGCGGGCTGCTGCTGCGGAACCTGGTGATGCCGGAGTTCCGCGACTACGCCGTGCAGGTCACCACGCCCGGGTCGACCTCCAGCGAGGCCACCCGCGTCCTGGGCGGGTTCCTGCGCGACCTGATCGCCCGCAACCCCGACTGCTTCCGGCTGTTCGGACCCGACGAGACCGCCTCCAACCGGCTGAGCGCGGTGTTCGAGGTGACCGACCGGACCTTCGACGCGCAGATACTGCCGACCGACGACCACCTGGCCGCCGACGGCCGGGTCATGGAGGTGCTGTCGGAGCACCTGTGCCAGGGCTGGCTGGAGGGCTACCTGCTCACCGGGCGCCACGGCCTGTTCAACTGCTACGAGGCGTTCATCCACATCGTCGACTCGATGTTCAACCAGCACGCCAAGTGGCTGAAGGTGACCAGGGGGATCCCCTGGCGGCGGCCGATCGCGTCGCTGAACTACCTGCTGTCCTCGCACGTGTGGCGGCAGGACCACAACGGCTTCTCCCACCAGGATCCCGGCTTCATCGACCACGTGGTGAACAAGAAGGCGGAGATCGTCCGGGTGTACCTGCCGCCGGACGCCAACTGCCTGCTGTCGGTCGCCGACCACTGCCTGCGCAGCCGCCATTACGTGAACGTGGTGGTGGCCGGCAAGCAGCCGTCGCCGAACTGGCTGTCGATCGACGACGCGGTGCTGCACTGCACCCGCGGGGTCGGCATCTGGGAGTGGGCCAGCAACGACCAGGACGGCGAGCCCGACGTGGTGATGGCCTGCTGCGGCGACGTGCCCACCCTGGAGACCCTGGCAGCGGTCGACCTGCTGCGCCAGCACCTGCCCGAGCTGAAGGTGCGGGTGATCAACGTGGTGGACCTGATGCGCCTGCAGCCGCCCAGCGAGCACCCGCACGGCATGTCCGACGCCGAGTTCGATGCGCTGTTCACCGCCGACCGGCCGGTGCTGTTCGCCTACCATGGCTACCCGTGGCTGATCCACCGGCTGGCCTACCGCCGCAGCAACCACGCCAACCTGCACGTCCGCGGGTACAAGGAGGAGGGGACCACCACCACGCCGTTCGACATGGTCATGCTGAACGACCTCGACCGCTACCACCTGGTCATGGACGTGATCGACCGGGTCCCGGGGCTGGCGTCCCGCGCCGGGCACGTGCGCCAGCTGATGGGCGACCACCGCCTGGCCGCCCGCGCCCACACCCGCGCCACCGGTGAGGACGCCCCCGAGGTCACCGGCTGGACCTGGCCGTCCTGACGCCATGCGCATCCTGGTCGTCAACGCCGGGTCGAGCAGCCTGAAGCTGCGGGTGCTGGACGACGGCGACCGCGTGGTGGCCGCCGCCGACCTGCCCGCCCCGCGCGGGGAGGCGGACGAGCCGGCGGTGGCCGAGGCGGTCGAGGGCTTCGGGAAGGTCGACGCGGCCGGCCACCGGATCGTCCACGGCGGCACCGAGTTCGCCGCCGCGGTGGCGATCGACGCCGGCGTGACCGCGCGGTTGCGGGCGCTCACCGACCTGGCCCCGCTGCACCAGCCGAAGTCGCTGGCCGCCCTGGAGGCGGTGAACCGGGCCCTGCCAGGCGTGCCGGCGGTGGCCTGCTTCGACACCGCCTTCCACGCCGGCATGCCGGCCGCGGCGTCGACCTACGCCGTCCCGCCGGAGTGGCGCCGGCGCTGGGGGCTGCGGCGCTTCGGGTTCCACGGCCTGTCGCACGCCTACTGCTCGCGACGGGCGGCCGGCCTTGCGGGGCGGCCCGTCGAGTCCCTCCGCGTCGTCACGTGCCACCTCGGGTCCGGGGCGTCGCTCGCGGCGGTCACCGGCGGT
>DASQWY010000457.1:0-9814 GCA_035640005.1 Actinomycetes bacterium | reverse complement strand
GCTGGACACCACCACCGCGGCGGTCAACAGCGCGCTGCAGCGGGCCCGCCAGCAGCTCGCGCAGGTGGCACCCGCCGAGGAGGAGGTGGCCGAGCCGGGCGACGCCGGCCAGCGCGAGCTGCTGGACCGCTACGTCGCCGCCTTCGAGCGCGCCGACCACGACGCGCTGGTCGCGCTGCTGACCGACGACCTGGTGGTCGAGATGCCGCCGTTCCTGACCTGGCTCGCCGGCCGCGACGCCTTCGAGCGGTTCCTGGCGCCACGCCTGGTGGCCGCCCGCGACCCGTGGCGGATGATCCCCACGCGGGCCAACGGCCAGCCGGCCGTGGGGGCGTACCGGCGCGGCGAGGACGGCGTCCACCACGCGCACTCGGTGCAGGTACTGACGGTGACCACCAAGGGCGTCGCCCACATCGTGGCCTTCGTGGACCCGGACCTGTTCGCCACCTTCGGCCTGCCGCAGACCCACCCCTCGTCGGCCATGGCGCCCGCGGGGCGGCGGTGACCGGCGCGGGCGCCACCGCGTCGCGGAGCGGCGGGGCCGTGCTGCTCGACCGGGCGATCGGCTACGCCCTGGGCGTGGTCGCGGCGGTCACGCCCGAGCTACTGTCGCGGCCGACCCCGTGCGGGGACTGGGACCTGCGGAGGGTGCTGGAGCACCTCAACGACGCCCTCGCCGCGCTGCACGAGGCCGCCGACCGCGGCCTGGTCGCCCTCGACCCGGCCGTCGCCGGGGACGCGGCCGGCGACCCCGTCGAGGCATTCCGCGACCGTGCCAACCGGTTGCGGGGCGCCTGGACCGACGCGGTGCGCGACGACCGCGTGGTCGTGGTCGCCGGCCTGCCCCTGACCGCCGGCGTCGTGGCCGGCGCCGGCGCGGTCGAGATCGCCGTCCACGCCTGGGACGTCGCCCGGGCGTGCGGGCAGCGCCGGCCGATCCCGCACGACCTGGCCGCCGACCTGCTGGCGATCTGCCCGCTGCTGGTCCCCGCGACCGCCCGCGACCCGCAGTTCGCCGCCAGGGTCACCGTGCCACCCTCGGCCAGCCCGAGCGACCACCTCGTCGCCCTCCTCGGCCGCCAGCCCGCGGCGTCCTGAGCGGCTCCTGGGGTTCTGCACGTAACCTTCGGGGAGCCATGGGTGAGCGCTGTTGCACCGAGCCATCCCGCGGCAGGCTGAAGCAGAAGCCGGTCCGCCTTCCCAGCCAGGCTTCCGGCGGTATTCCGGGCACCGGTGCCGACCGGTTCAGCCGGGCGCTACCCGCGACGGTTACAGATGTGCCGATGGGTTGCGAACCGCGCTCGGCCCGGGAACGGTCGAGGCTCGAGGCAGGGAGCACGGCATGCCACCGCGACGACGGTCGTGGCTGACGCGATCGGTTGGCCTGGCGCTTGCTCGCTGGTCGTTGCGCCATTGCCTTGCCGCCCAGCGGGCCGGCGGCAGCGTCCTGACGACGGTCATCTCGAGACCCCGGAACAGCGCCAGCCGCGAAGCGTCATGAGGCGGTTCACCGTGTCCATGCGGCAGTGGGCCGCCAAGCTCAGCCACCCCGGCGTCGAGGTGCTCATGCTCGGCGCCGAGGTCATCGTCCAGGAGGACGGGGAGCTGGTCGCGGCGGGTTCCCTGCTGCCAGTGCCGCCCGCTGGACCCGCTCGGGCTGGTGAGTGAACGGCTGGGGTTGGTTGGCTGAAATGCTGACCAGGAGCCGGCGCCGGCGCGCCGCGGAATACTCCCCGATCGCACCCGCCGAACTCCGCAGGCCGCATCGGCCAACACTGCTTCCGGTGCCTAGCCGCTGTACACGGAAGCGAACAGGTAGCTCACCGCCAGGCTGCGGTAGGGCCGCCACGCCTCCGCGATGGCCACCACCTCGGCCTGGCTGGGGAGGTGGTTCAGCCCGTAGGCCCGCTGGATGGCCTTGCGGAGCGCAAGGTCCCCGGGCAGCACCACGTCGTCGCGGTGCAGGGCGATCGCCAGGAACCCCTCGGCGGTCCACCGCCCCACTCCCGGGACCTCGGTGAGGCGTGCCATCACCTGCTCGTCGGGCAGGCGCTGCAGCTCGTCCGGGTCCAGCCGGCCGTCGACGAACCGTTGGGCAAGCTCGCGCAGGGTCTGCACCTTGCGGCGCGACAGCCCGGCCGCGCGGACCTCGTCCGGATTGGTGGCCAACAGCTGCTCAGGGCTGGGCAGCTTCCCGGCGAAGCGGTCCATCAGCCGGCCCAGCAGCGTCCGGGTGACCGCCACCGAGAGCTGCTGGCCGATGACCTGGAAGATCAGCACGCCGAAGGCGTCCATCGCCGGCAGCAGCCGCAGCCACGCGTCCGGGTCGAAGCCTGGGTTGGCATCGATCAGCGCGGCGATCACCGGGTCGGCCTTCCGCAAGGCCGCCACTGCCGCGGGATCGCTCCTACTCACCTTCCGCCCCTCTGAATCCATGCTCGGTGAAGGCAGCGCCGTCACGGGCCGCCCCTATTCCCGATCGACAGGACCGGAGATTGGGGCGCGACCCCGCTCCGCTGGCGCATCGTTCAGCCGCTCGCCGCCCAGCCGCCTA
Organism: Actinomycetes bacterium; assembly: GCA_035640005.1. Taxonomy (GTDB): domain Bacteria; phylum Actinomycetota; class CALGFH01; order CALGFH01; family CALGFH01; genus DASQWY01. The sequence continues at coordinate 7,260 of DASQWY010000457.1, read as the reverse complement.
CCGTCATCCACCCCGGCGACAGCGGCGTCCCCTTCCCTGGGCCGTGGGCTTGCCAGGTAACCGACGGCAGGAGCGCCGCGATGACCGACGTGCCCAGGACGCGCGTGGGCGAACCGCTGGGCGGGGTTCCGGCCGGCCAGTACGCCGGCAGGACCGCGTGCATCGTCTGGTCCAGCCGGAGCCAGGCGATAGCCGGAGGCCTGCAACGACAGATCGATCGGCTCGTCGCCGAGGCGGACGCGCTCCAGCTGAACGTCTCGGTGATAAGTCCCCCGGATGACGGCCTCGGTCCGGGTCCCGAGAATCGCCTGGGCGTGGCCCAGTTTCGAACCTCGCTCGAGGCGATCGGGGCCCTGCTGGGCAAGGCCGCGATCCTCTACTGCGCCAGGCTCTACAAGGGGCTGGAGCGGGCGCAGCTGCCGGCCCTGTTGCGCATTGCGGAGCAGGTTCCCGTGGTCATCCGCTGCCCGACCACCGACGACGCTCGGCGCCTGCGAACCGCCGCCCTGGCTGGTGCGATCGCGGACCCTCTACGGCAACAGGTCATTGCCCATTGCCTCAACCGGCGCTCCGCGGAGCTCCTGCGCGGCCTGCGGGACCACGGGCTTCGGCCGGTCGTCCATTACAACACCGCCCAGCCAAGACCCCGGGTCAATGGGGCGGAGGCCTCCCCGCCGGTGGCGCCGTCGGTGTTCTACTGCGGGCGGGCTGACCGGTCCAAGAACCTGGAGGGCCTGCTGGCGGCCTGGCCGCTGGTCCCGACCGACCGCGATCTCAATCTCTTCGGGCCGGGGCAGCTGCAACGGTTGGCATCGCGCCAGCAGCGCGTCGTCTACGGTGGCTGCTACCAAGGAGATCCGCCGTTTCGGCTCGGGGACGTCGTGGTCCTCCCGTCCTTCCGCGAAGGGCACACCAACGTCCTGGTCGAAGCGTTCCGGGCCGGCGCGGTCGTGGTGGGCAGCGCCGTGCCGGGCATCGAGGAGCACCTGGCCGACCACCGAGGCATCCTCATCGGCCGTCCGTGCAACGCCAGGTCGATCGCGGTGGCCCTCGCCTCGGCGGTCACGCTTCCGGCCGGCCAACGAGCACGCCTCGGGTTGCGGGCCCAAGCGTACTTCGACGAGAGCCTCGCCTCCCCGTACTCCTCAGCCATCCACGTCATGAGGGTTGCGCTACAGGGTCTCGTGGCAACGGGTGACTCGCTGGAACGCGTGTCGTGAGGCGCTGGTGATGGGCACCGCACGGCCTCGAGTTCTCCTTGACATGCATACAGCATGTATCTTTCTGTGGCGCCCATGGGGCGTAGCCAAGCGCCTGGGAACGCCGACCTGCGGCGCCGGGTCGTCCCCGCCACGGATGCCTTGGCGTAGCCAGCAGGAGCGCTCCCGCGCCACCCGCGAAGCGCTCTTGCGACCGCCCGGCGCAACACGGGCTGGGGTGATCACCCACAACCTCCAGGCCGCCGCCGACGGCGGGCTGCTGGTGGACGCGCCGGTGCCGGTACTCGCCCAGCTCGTGTTCAGCGCCGTGGTCGAGGCGGCCCTGCTGGTCGCCCACATCGCCGACCCCGCCGCCGCCCGCGTCGACGCCGAGCGGGCGCTGCTCACCCTGCTGTCCGCCATGGTGCGCCAGCCACCCTGATGCGATGACGAGCCAACCCCAGGAGGTGGCACCGTGCGCAAACCGACGGCCGCGGCGGGAACCGCGCTCTTCTTCATCCTGGCGCCCGGCGCGGTCGCTGGCCTGGTGCCCTGGTGGCTGACCGGCTGGCGGGTGCGGCACCCGCGACCGTCCTGGGCGTGGGCGCCGCTGCGGATGGTCGGCGTCGCGCTGCTGGCAGCCGGCGTGGTCGTGCTGGTCCACGCGTTCGTGCGCTTCGTCGCCGAAGGCGTCGGCACCCCCGCGCCGGTCGCTCCGACCCGGCGGCTGGTCGTGGGCGGGCTCTACCGGTACGTCCGCAACCCCATGTACCTGGCGGTCGTGGCGACCATCGTCGGCCAGGCGCTGGCGCTCGCACAGCCGGCGCTGCTGGGGTACGCCGCGGCGGTGGGCGCCGCCATGGTCACCTTCGTCCACGGCTACGAGGAGCCGACCCTCCGCGGCCAGTTCGGCGCGCAGTACCAGGTCTACCAGCGGGCCGTACCGGCCTGGTGGCCGCGCCGGCACCCGTGGCAACCGAGCCAGCGCGACCAGCCCTGACGCCGCACCTGCGGTTCAGCCAAGCCCGCTCCCGCGAGGCCGACGCCGCGACCCGGCCGGTATCTGGTGGGTTGGTTCAACTGGAGCCGGGGGTCGCCTGGGCGCGGCCGGCGATAGCCTCCTGGATCGCCCTGGCGGTCGCGGCCGGGTCGTCGACCTCGACGACCAGGCGGGCGTAGCGCTCGTCGGCCAGGCGGACGATGAGCGCGTGGTCGGGGTCACGGACGTCCCAGAACGCCCACTGGCCGGCCTCTCGTACCTGGCCGGCCGCCACCATGCCCGGCAGCCAGCCGCTCCGGTCGCGGATCGGCAGCCCGCTCCACAACAACCGTGCCTGCCCGGGATCGACCTCCACACCGGTCACATGGTCCAGCGGCACCACCAGTTCGCTGCGGAACGCCCACAACCGGTCTTGCCGGTCGAGCCGGATCACCAGCTGGTCGCCTGCGACTTCAACGTGCGCCATCGGGCCCTCCTCTCCACCGCCTCGCGGCTGCTGGGAAGCCGCTGCTCAGCCTGCCGGCACCGCCGAGCGGTCGTCGGCCAGGCGCCCCGGCTCGAAGTGCCGGCTGCGCATGGTGCGTCGCAGCGCGACGCCGAGCACCGCGGCCGCCACCACACCGAACACGACCAGCACGGTCCCCGCGAGCAGGTGGCTGGGCAGCTGGGTGACCCCGAAGATCCCGGCGGCGGCCAGGGCGGCCGCCGGGATGGTGACCACCCAGGCCAGCGTCATCTGCCCGAACACCGTCCAGTTCACCGGCGCGTCCGGGGTGACGGTGCCCACGCCGGTGACCGCTCCGGCCACGGTGTGGGTGGTCGACACCGGTGCACCCAGCGCGGTGGAGCCGAACAGCGCGACGGCCGCACCGGTCTCGGCGGCCATCCCGCGGGCCGGTCGCAGCTCGGTGATGCGCCGACCCATGGTCTGCACGATCCGCCAGCCACCCGAGACCGTCCCCAACGCGATCGCGGTGTGGGCCGCCAGGCCGCCCTTGGCCAGCCCGGCGCCGACCAGCCCGCCGATCAGCGCGTGCGAGGAGGAGGTTGGCAGGCGCAGCCACCAGGTGGCGTAGTTCCACAAGGTCGCGCCGAGGACCGCGGCGAAGATCACCGCGACGCTGACCACTGCCGTCTTGACGGTCTGGCCGATGGTGTTGGCGACCTTGGTGCCGAAGAACACGAACGCGATGAAGTTGAAGAATGCCGCCCACAGCACCGCCCAGCGGGGCCGCAGCACGCGGGTGGCGACGATGGTGGACCCCGAGTTGGCGGAGTCGTGGAAGCCGTTGGTGTAGTCGAACAGCAGGGCGACCGCGACGATGCCCACCACCGTCAACAACGCAACGTTCATGGCCTGGTTCCCCCAACCTGCCGGGATCACGTTCCCCCAACCCCTAACCGGCCGACGCGCCAGCCAAGACCAGACCACCAGGAACAGTGCGTGAACTGTTGATGAAACGGCTGGACGGCCGGTGGCGTCGGCCGGTGCGGCGGTTCGGCCGGCTCGGGGCTGGCGGCGGCCGATGACGCCGCCGAGGTCGCCCGCCGCCGTGCCGAGCACCGGGTCGACCAACCAGAGGTGGTCGATGGGCGGCCGCCGAGGCGATCGCCTCGCAGGACTGGTACGTCGGCCGCTGGAGCCGACGGTGGGACGGTTCCGGGTGGCGGATTGCTTCGGTCCAGATGGTCGTTGGTGGTCAGACCGGTGGTATCTGCTGCGGGCACGACAACGGCTTGGACGACCGATCAGCCAACCCGCCACCCAGGACAGCGTCCCGAAAACGTCAGCCAGCTACCGGAGCCACGGGGCTGCACAGTTTGGCAGGGACAGGATTCGAACGTGTGAAGGCGATGCCGGCGATTTCACAGGTCGCACCACCGACTCCCCGCGCATCCCCTCCCATCCCCACCTAGTCCCGCCCATCGGCCGTGACGTGCGCAAACGGCCAGCCGACGTCCCGCCGGTCACCTGGCGTCCCCACCCGTTCCGCCCCGTCCCGCGCGGGCCTGACGTCGGGTGGAGTGAAAGTGGAGCGAAATCCGGCCATCAGGCGGCAAGGGTTCCGCACCGCTCGTTAGGCAACGTTGGGGTTCGAGTTGGTGGGCGCCTGGAACACGACGCCCACCAGGGCTCACCACGTCGCTGGTGTGTAGCCGTACATCGCGACGAGCCACGCTGTTCGGGACGCCGCCCGCTCGCGGACCTAGCCGTTGGCCGAGACCACCGCGGTCGAGGTCGTGGCGCTGCCCGACGGGGACGTGCAAGAGACCGTGACGGTGTTGGTCGGTCCGGAGGTGATCGGCGGGGTGTTGGTGAGCGTGCAGTCGACGGTGCCGTCGCTGGAGGACACGTCCATGACGTAGACGTCCTCGCCGGTCTCCGCGACCTCGCCCTCCACGTGCTTGGAGGGCATCAGCTCGTCGAAGTGGATGGCCCCGCTGCAGTCGTCGTAGTTGCCCGCCTCGTCGACCGCGCACCAGACCCAGAACCCCACGTCGGTCGAGGTGCCGGCGAACGTCCCGTCCGCTTCGCCGCTGAAGACGATCTGCTCGTGACGCGCCGCCGAGGCGGGTCCGGCCAAGGCGAGGAGCGCGGCGACCAGGCCCACGACCACCCCGACGGCAACGAATCGTGACATGAGAACCTCCCGTTTCCGCATCCGGCGCCTTCTCGGCGCCCTACGACCGCGACTGCGGATCTGCTGCTCCGGGCTGGCTCCTAGGCTCCCACCCCCCTTCGCGCTGCTCAGTGGGGCCGTGCGCGGCGGCCTCGCGGTTTGACCGCGCGCCCGGGAGGTCGGACGTGGACGTTCCGCTGGGGGAACATGAATCGGCGGCCTCCGATTCCCCGCCCGGCTACAGGGCTCACCGACCGACGTGGATTCGAACGTGGGCGCGCGGCCGGGATCGCCGTCGAGGGCTGGCACGTCGGCTCGACGGCGGGGCTCGGCCGCCAGGACGGGCTGGTCGCGCTGGACCACCGGCACTCCGTCCCGCCGCTGTCTGAGCGTGGGCCGCGAGTTTCCGTGCCCTTCAGGCGCCACCACTGCCCAGGGGGTCATCGCGATGTACCTCACCGCCTGGCGGGCGCCCACCAGCGCCTGACAGGGCCACCGGGGTCAGGTGTGGGCCAGCCGGACCTCGACCTTGCCGTCGCGCACCCGGGTGAGGTAGGCGGGCTGCGGGGCGGTGGCTGGGCCGTGCAGCAGCGCTCCGTCCTCGAGGCTGAAGGTACTCCCGTGGCACGGGCACACCACGCTGGTGTCGTGGGAGAAATCGCCCTCGTGCAGCGAGCAGCCCCGGTGGTTGCACCGGTTGGAGATCGCGTGGATGGTGGCGCCGAGCCTGACCAGCAGCACCTCCACCCCGCCGACGGTCGCGGGGGTCGGCGAACCTTCGGGCAGGTCCGCGTCTGCGATGGCCGGCTGCCAATCGGTCGGCCCCTGGTCGAAGGCGGTGTGGTCCACGCCGACGCCCTTGCCGAACGAGAGGTGGCCACCGAGGTAGGCCGAGGTGGTCACCACCCCGAAGCCGGTCGCTGACAGCCACCAGCCCCGCAGCCGCCGCCCCCGCTTGCGGGCCAGCGACGAGCTCACGTACAGGTACAGCGCGACGATGTTGAAGCTGGCGTGGACCAGCCCCACCCGGCGGGTGCGCCCCCAGGTGTCGCTCCAGTCCGACAGGCCAGCCAGCGCGGTCGGCACCGCCGCCAGGATGCCGGCGTCGACCAGCCGGTCCGAGGCCTTGCGGGTCCGCCTGCCCGGCATCAGGTCGAGGAGAAACGAACTGGTCCAGGCGCCTACAACCACGTCGGTGAGCACTGGGTGCAGCGGGTGCCCCAGCCAGGTCCCGGAGAGCAGGTCCTTCAGCTCGCTGCGCTCGGGCAGGTAGCGGTCAACCAGGGACTTGAGCGCCCTGCCAGCGCCGTCGAGCTGTTGGATCCCCTCGATACGCTCGGCCAGTTCCCGCACCACGGGTCTCACAACGCACCTCCAGTCGTCACGCAGGTACCCGACCTCGGAGCGGGCAAACCGTCCAGCCGGGTCCTGTGATCATCGCCCTACACTGCCTGCATGGGGCAGGGCGACGGCGACCACAGCGAGGCTGCTGGAGGCGTCCGCCACGTGGTCTGGGACTGGAACGGCACCTTGTTCGACGACCACGTCGCGGTGGTCGCGGCGGTCAACGACGCGCTGGCGTTGCTGGGTCTCTCCCCGATCGACTCGTACACCTACCGCAGCCACTACACTCGGCCGGTCCAGCGGTTCTACGAGCGGGTGGCCGGCCGCGCCATTGAGCCGGGCGAGTGGCGGACGCTCGATGACGCCTACCACCACAGCTACCACGCCTGGGTGGAGCGGGTTGGGCTGGCGCCCGACGCCCGGGCGGCGCTGGCGGCCGCCGAAGCGGCCGGCTTGACCCAGTCGCTGCTGTCGATGTGGCGGCACCAAGACCTGGTGCCGCTGGTGGAGCGGCTGGGAATCGGCCACTACTTCCGCCGCGTTGACGGGTTGCGCGTCGCCGGTGGCGGCGGCAAGACCGAGCATCTGGCGGCCCATCTGGCCGCGCTGGAGGTCGAGGCCTCGGCGGTGGTGCTGGTGGGAGACACCTTGGACGACCTGGCGGCGGCGCGGGCGGTGGGTGCCCGCTGCGTGCTGTACGACGGGGGCTCGCATCACCGGCATGCGCTGGAGGCGACCGGCGTCCCCGTGGTCGACACCCTCACCGCCGCCTTGACCGCGACGAAGCACCCGTAGGCCTGGGCTACCGGCGGCGGCTGGCGGATCCGGCCGTGCCGTCCGGTGGACGAGCCAGCCCAGGTCCGGCTGGGCAGGCCGTGGTCGGCGACCGCCGTGCCCGCCCCCAGGACGCGGGCGGTCACCGCCGGCATGCGCGTGGGTACGCTCTGGTAGTCATGGGCATGGATGATCTCGGCGTCGGCGAGGGCCGTGGGGAGCAGCGGGGCCACCGCCGCACAGCCCCTGCGGCCCGAACGCGCTCGGAGCCACGTGGATGACGCGCATCCTCACCGTCTCCCTGGTCACCCTGGGTGACCCC
>DASQWY010000456.1:0-5359 GCA_035640005.1 Actinomycetes bacterium | reverse complement strand
GCCATGGTCTACCCGTCGGAGGCGTTCGACCCGGCGGCGACCCTGGGCGCCGTCCAGGCGGAGCGCTGCACCTCGCTGTACGGCGTGCCGACCATGTTCATCGCCGAGCTGGAGCACCCGCGCTTCGCCGAGTTCGACCTGTCCAGCCTGCGCACCGGGATCATGGCCGGCTCGCCCTGCCCGGTGGAGGTGATGAAGAAGGTCCAGTCGGACATGCACATGGCCGAGGTCACCATCTGCTACGGCATGACCGAGACCAGCCCGGTCTCCTTCCAGACCGGCACCGACGACCCGACCGACAAGCGCGTCGCCACCGTCGGCCGCGTCCACCCGCACGTGGAGATCAAGGTGGTCGACCCGGAGAACGGCCGGGTGGTGCCGCGCGACACCCCCGGCGAGCTGTGCACCCGCGGCTACGTGGTGATGCTCGGCTACTGGAACAACCAGGAGGCGACCGCCGAGGCGATCGACCGCGCCGGCTGGATGCACACCGGCGACCTGGCCACCCTCGACGAAGACGGGTACGCCAACATCGTCGGCCGCATCAAGGACATGGTGATCCGCGGCGGCGAGAACGTGTACCCGCGCGAGGTGGAGGAGTTCCTCTACCAGCACCCGGCCATCAGCGACGTGCAGGTGATCGGCGTGCCCGACCAGCGGTACGGGGAGGAGCTGTGCGCCTGGGTGCGGCTGCGGGAGGGCCAGGCGGTCGGCGGCGAGGAGCTGCGCGAGTGGTGCCGCGGCAAGATCGCCAGCTTCAAGGTCCCCCGCTACTGGCGCTTCGTCGACGAGTTCCCGATGACCGTCACCGGCAAGGTCCAGAAGTTCAAGATGCGCGAGACGAGCATCGCCGAGCTTGGCCTGGAGGCGGCCGCCGGGACCAGAACGGCCTAGGCCGGGAGTCCCCCAAGACCTCCCGGCCGGCCGGGCCGGCGGCCGCCTCCTGCAGCTCCGGTGCTCGCGGCTCAGGCACCGGAGCCGTTGGCCCCCGGGTAGGTAACCTCCTGCCGCGCGGGATGCTTCCCCGAAAGGTCGGGGCGGGCTGGTACGGTTCGGGCATGGATGCCATCCCGATCGGCGTGCACCTGGCGCGGGAGCACGCCCTCGCCGAGGCGGCCGCCCGCGGGGCGGACTGCGTGCAGTTCTTCCTCGGCGACCCGCAGGACTGGAAGGCGCCGCCGCCCGTCCCGGACACCGCGGAGCTGGCGGCCGCCACCATCCCCGTCTACGTCCACGCCCCCTACCGGATCAACGTGGCCTCGGCCAACAACCGCATCCGCATCCCCTCGCGCAAGCTCCTGGACGAGACCTGCAAGGGCGCGGCCGCGGTCGGCGCCGCCGCCGTGATCGTCCACGCCGGCCACGTGACCGCCGACGACGACGTGCGGGAGGGCTTCGTCCGCTGGCGCAAGGCGATGGACCGGCTCCAGTCCGAGGTGCCGCTGCTGCTGGAGAACACCGCCGGCGGCAACCACGCCATGGCCCGGCGGCTCGACACGCTCGCCCGGCTGTGGGAGCACGTCGGCGACACCGGCCTGGGGTTCTGCCTCGACACCGCCCACGCCCATGCGGGCGGCGAGGACCTGGACGGGATCGTCGACCGGGTCAAGGCGATCACCGGCCGCATCGATCTGGTCCAGTGCAACGACGCCAAGGACGGGTTCGGGACCGGGCGTGACCGCCACGAGAACCTCGGCAAGGGCCAGATCGACCCCGACCTGCTGGTCGGGGTGGTGCAGGCGGCCGGCGCCCCGGTGATCTGCGAGACCCCCGGCGGCGTGGCCGAGCACCGCGCCGACATCGCCCTGCTCCGTTCCCGGCTCGGCATCCACCGGTAGACTCTGGCGGTCGCAGCTCGCCGAGGCGGAGGACCGATGCCAGCCACCCCGACCGTGAACCCGACCAAGGCCGCCCTGGAGGCCGCCGTCCTCGACCTCACCGACACGGAGATCGCCGAGGCGGTGCGCCGCGCGGGGCAGGTGCGGCCCGCCTACAAGGAGCGCGAGGACTACACCTGGCCGCGGGAGGCCCAGCGGACCCTGCTGGAGGCCCTGGCCCGCCGCCTGGCCGAGGGCCGCAAGCCGATCAGCTGACCTCGGACGGGGCGCGGCGGTCGTCCGCCGCCGGGTGCTCCACGATGGCGACCACTCGGCTGGCCAGGAAGCGCGCGGTGCGCACCGGCCGGCCGGTGCGGGTGACCTCGACCACCTCCACCATGGTGCGCGAGGTGCTGACCTCCACGCGGCGGCCGGAGCGGGTCGCGAGGATCTCGAAGGTGCGCACGGAATTGCCGGTGTCGATGAGAACCTCGACCTTGTCGCCTCGCATGGGAGCAGGGTACTCCCGCAGTCCCCGGTTCATTCGGGGGGGAGCTCGCTCCCCCCCGAACCCCCCAACTACCCGGCCCGCATTGGGCCATCGCGTGAGGAGCCGATTGCGGGCGGCTCAGTCCAGCGCCACGCCGAGCACCTGGGCGGCGGCGAGGACGGCGGGGCCGTCGCCGGCGGCGCGGAGCTCGTCGGTGGCGGCCAGGGCGGCAGGGGTGTCGAGGTCGGCGGCGAGCGCCGCCGCGACCCGCGCGGGCAGCGGGCCGGGCCGGTCGGCCCCGGCGGCGGCCCGGCGCCACGCGTCCAGCCGCTCGGCCGCCTCCTTCAGCTCGGCCGCGTCGAACTCCCACGCCGACCGGTAGTGGTGGGCCAGCAGCGCCAGGCGCAGCGCGGCCGGCTCGTGCTCGCGGAACAGCTCCCGCGGGAACACCAGGTTCCCCAGCGACTTGGACATCTTCTCGCCCTGGTAGCCGACCATGCCGGTGTGCAGCCAGCGGCGCACGAAGGGGGTGTGGTTGGCCGCCTCGGACTGGGCCCGCTCCGACTCGTGGTGCGGGTAGACCAGGTCGGCGCCGCCGCCGTGCAGGTCGACCGTGACCCCCAGGTAGCGGCGGGCCATCGCCGAGCACTCCAGGTGCCAGCCGGGCCGGCCCGGCCCCCACGGGCTCTGCCACCACGGCTCCCCCGGCCGGCGGCGCTGCCACACCACGAAGTCGAGCGGGTGGCGCTTGCGCGGGTCGTCGGGGTCGCCGCCCCGCTCCGCCAGCAGCTTGCGCTGCTCGTCCTCGTCCAGCCCGGACAGCTCGCCGAAGCCCGGGAAGGTGGTGACGTCGTAGAAGACGGTGCCGTCGACCGCGTAGGCGCTGCCGGCCTCCAGCAGCTCGGCGGCCAGCGCGACCATCGCCGGGACCTCCCGGGTCGCCCTGGGGAAGAAGGTCGGCCGCGCCACCCCGAGGGCATCCATGTCGCGCAGGAACGCGGCGGTCTCGCGGCGCCCGAGGGCCAGGTAGTCCACGCCGTCCCTGGCGGCCCGGCGGAGCACGTCGTCGTCCACGTCGGTGACGTTCTGGCAGTAGGCCACCTCGTGACCGCGCCAGCGCAGGAAGCGCAGCAGCACGTCGAAGCTGACGTAGGTGAAGGCGTGGCCGACGTGGGCGGCGTCGTAGGGGGTGATGCCGCAGACGTAGAGGGTGACCCGCCGGCCGAGCCGGAGCGGGGTGTCGCCATCGGGCGGTCCGTGGAGCACGAGAGGGGGGCTGGCCTGCTCGCCTGTCATGGCTGCGATGGTACCTGCCCGTCACGGTGTACGGTCCCGGCATGAGCCGGGTCGGCGGGGAGCCCTTCGCGATTGTCGGCGCCTCGGTGTTCGACGGCCAGGCCGCGGCGACGCTCCCCGGACGCACGGTGGTGGTCGCCGGCGGGCTCGTCGAGCGGGTCGGCCCGGCCGGCGAGGTCGAGGTCCCCGGCGGCGTGCGGGTTCTGGACGGGGACGGGCTGACGGTGCTGCCCGGGCTGGTCGACGCGCACGTGCACCTCGGCTTCTACCCGGCGGCGGCGGTGCTGCGGGGCGGGGTGACCACCGTGCGGGACCTCGGCTGGCCGGCCGGGCGGCTGGCGGCGCTGCGCAAGGCGGCGGCCCCCGCCGGCGCGGCCTCCCCCCGGGTGCTGGCCGCCGGCCAGATCGTCACCGTGCCCGGCGGCTACCCCACCCGCGCCGCCTGGGCGCCGCCGGGCACGGCCCGGCCGGTGCGCGGCGAGGACGAGGCCGCCCTGGCCGTCGCCGAGCTGGCCGAGGCGGGCTCGTGCGTGGTCAAGGTGGCGCTCGACGACCGGGTCGGGCCGACCCTGCCCGGGCCGGTGCTGGCCGCGCTGGTCGCCGCGGCGCGGGACCACGGCCTGGGCGTGACCGCCCATGTGGCGGGCGTCCGCGAGCTGGAGAAGGCGCTCGCCGCCGGGGTCGGCGAGCTGGCCCACTGGCCGTTCGCGGCGCCGGCGCTGCCGGCCGGCCTGGTCGCCCGGCTGGCGACGGCCGTCACCGTGGTGCCGACCCTGCACGTCGAGCCGTCCCCGGCCCGGCTGGAGGGCGTGCGCGCGTTTGTCCGCGCCGGCGGCCGGGTGGTGTACGGGACCGACCTCGGCAACCAGGGACCGCCGCCCGGCGCGGACGTTTCCGAGCTGCGCCTGCTCGCCGACGCGGGCCTCAGCGCCGCCGGGGCGCTGGCGGCGGCGACCTCGGCGGCAGCCGCCCACCTGGGCCTCGCCGGCGCCGGGCGGGTGGCGGCCGGCGCCCGCGCCGACCTGCTGGTCGTCGAGGGCGACCCGGTCGCCGACCTGGGAGCGCTCAGCCGCGTGCGGCTGGTGACCCGCGACGGCGTCCCCGCCTGACGCTCCCGGACGGCAATTCCCGCGGCGCGGCGGCGGCGCCGCTATCGTACGGGTCGAATTTCGAACCGCCCCGGCGAATTGTCCCGGATCGATCCTCACATATGGACTGACCCGGGCAACGGCTGCCAAATGGTCGCGAAGGCCCGATCGGCATGGCTTCCGGCGGCCGTCACGGAAATGTCGCCGGGACGCTGCCGCCGCGCCGAACCACGCGGGTCGGCGCCGGCGCGGCGGTCGAGTTCCGCCCACGGCGTGCCGGCACCCGCCCGCCCGGCAGCAGCCGCCGGCCGCCTGCCCCGGCGGGCGGGCGCCGCCCGCGCCGCCGCGGCGGCATTTGCCGGCAAGGCTATCAGCGCGCCGATCCCGGCGAAGCCGGCCCATACCTTGCCATCCCCAGACGCGCTGAGCCGGACGCGGCAGGTCCCGGGCCCGCCCCAGGCGCATTTCCCGGGCGGGTCGCGCACGCGGCGCACCACCCGCCATCGGCGCCCGCGGCGCCGGCGCCACCGCCCCGGAGTTTCGGCCTGCGGCCGCGCCGGCGGCCGTCCCGACCTGCCCAGGCGGCCCGCCCGGCCAGCCGGCCGGCGCGTGCCGGCGCAAATAGCTTGGGAAAACCTGAGGGCCGATGATGTTGCGCTCGGATGCGC
>DASQWY010000455.1:0-3022 GCA_035640005.1 Actinomycetes bacterium | reverse complement strand
CTGGCGCGCACCTACCGTCGCGGGCAGCTCCCGGTGCCCGTGCTGCGGGGCGTCGACCTGGAGATCCGCTCCGCCAAGTGGGTCGCGATCCTGGGCCCCTCCGGCTCCGGCAAGTCCACCCTGCTCAACATCCTCGGGCTGCTCGACCGGCCCGACGCGGGCATCTACGAGCTGGCCGGCACGGTCGTGGCCAGCAGCATCACCCTGGAGCCGGCCCAGTGAGCCGCCGCCGCGGGCGGCGTGGCCGCTGGATCGTCGCCGGCACCAGCACGCCAACCTCACTCCAGACCTCACACAACCCTCAACGTGAGGTCGAGGCCGCTCACACCCCGGGTCACACCCCTGCCGGGCGAGTCACGCCGGTCGCCTGCGGCCGTCGCCCCGCGGCTGCAGCTCCACCGCCTTACGTTCGACCACCACCGGCCCACGGACAAGACCAGGATCTTGCGATTGTCGTGTCCGGCGCTGATGCCGAGACGTGGCTGGATATCGCGCAGACCTCTACCCAGGCCCCAGCAGGGCACCCGTCGCATGGGGAAGGCGGACGGGAGCGCGGACCGATGGGCACCCGGTCCCGCGCGGTGTTCATGGCAGCTTCTGCAGGCCGGCGCCGCTCAGCCGGTACCCGGGGGCGACGGTGGCGGCATCTGCCCGTGCCAGCTCGACCACGGCGGCGCCGGCGATCTCCGGGGTGACCAGCGAGCCCTGCTGCTGGAGGAACTCCTCCACGGACAGGCCGGCGCGAGCCGCATACGCCTGGACCGCCGGCCGGCCGACGCCGGTCAGCGGCGCGAAGTAGGGCAGCACCGCGGTGAAGGTGATGCCCAGACCGGCGCGGTTCGCTTCCTCCTGGGCGTACCCGGTGATGAAGCGCTGGGTGGCCTTGGCGCCGGCGTAGCCGCCGCTGAGCGGTGACCCGTTGATCGCGGCACCGCTGCTGAACACGACCACCCTGCTGCCGGGCCGCAGCGGCTTGAGCAGCGCCTCGCGCAGCCAGTGGAAGCTGACCCGGACATCGGTCTGCCAGTTGACCGAGAACGTCTCCCACGTCTGCTGCTGCAGCGGACGCATGTGCGGGCTTGCGCCGGCCACCAGAACGACGACCTCCGGCTCGTAGCGGTCCAGGAGGCGGCCGGCCACCGTCGCGTCCCCGGCATCGGCGACCTCCGGCTGGATGCTCCCAGCGCCGCTGGCCGGCTCGGGAAACGCCGTCGCGGTGCGGGACACGGCGACCACGAGGGCGCCAGCCTCGGCGAAGGCCGTGGCGATCCCGCGGCCCAGGCCGCGGCTCGCGCCGACGATGATCGTGGTCCTGCCCGACAAGTCACTCATAATCGTCCTCTTCCTTGCGGGTCCATGGTTTCGCCCTGATCGGTTCCTGGCACGCAGCCCGGCTGCGGGGAGCGACGACCGGCCCGAGCGGGCCGGCACGCAGCGGTGACGTCGGTGGCGCCTCCTTCCGCAGGCGTCACTCGCTGTCGTATTCGTTGTGGCGGCGGATCCAGAGCTGCCACGCGTCGCCCTCGTCGCGGCCCTTCGGCGCCCGGTCCAGGATCGGGTAGTAGCCCATCAGGAACTCGACGCCGCGCCACGTGGTCGCGTAGGTCTGGTAGACGGCGCCGTCCTGGAGCGTGAAGGCGCTCACCACCGGTGACTCCGAGAGGTAGCCGAGGATATCGGTGCCGGCCGCGGCCGCGTTCTGGCGCACGATCGGCGGCAGCGTGCCGTCGGTGCGCCCGCCGGCCACGCGCACCTGCTCCTCGGTGGCGGAGGCGCCGAGGTCGAAGTTGAAGTCGGTGTTCGCCGCCGAGACCCAGGGAAGGCTCCAGCCCATCCTGTGCTTGTACGCCTGCAGCTTCGCCAGCGGCGCCCGCGACACCAGCAGCGGGGTCAGGTCGCGGGCATGAAGGTGCGGCAGCAGGGCGTCGAGGCTATCTGCGATCGAGGAGTTGACCGGGTCCCCCGCCTGGTAGCTGGGTCCGAACATGAAGTGGTAGACCAGGAGCTGGGAGCGGCCGTCGAAGAGCTCGGCCAGGGTCCGCGTGCCGTCGTCGGTGTCGAAGCGGTACTCCTTGTCGATCGCGACCCAGGGCAGCTCGCGACGCTGCTGCGCGATTTCGTCGCCGAGCCGGGTGTGCTCCTTCTCGCGCTGAAGCAACTCCTCACGAGCGGCCTGCCACTCCTGTCGGCCGACAACCTTGTGCTCCGTCATCGCGTCTGCTCTCCTTTTCCGAGTGCTGCCCGGCGAGCCCAGTCGCCGCTTCTGGAGGTGGTGATCCGGCGAACGGCCGCAATCCATCGCCCGCCACGAAGCCGCACCCGGCGCGGGCTCCACCCCTGCTCAGGCTTGGATAGCGGCCGTGTGGGCGGCGTCCAGCGCGGGGTACACGTCGCTGACCGATGCTGCTCCGGCGGCGATGGATTCCGGCCAGAGCGCGGATCACAATGACGATGACCATGCACATGTCCAGTCCCAGGCCCGTCGTCCACCTGGAGCTCCACACCGCTGATCAGGCACGGGCGAGCGCGTTGTACGCCAACCTCTTGGACTGGCGCCGGCAGCTGATCCAGGCCGGGTGCGGCTCCTACCTCGCCCTCGAACTGGGAGGGGGGTTCGGCGGCGGCATCGTCAAATGCGGCACCGCGCGCCCGCTATGGCTGCCCTACGTCGAGGTCGACCAGATCGAGGCGGCCACCCAACACGCGCGCCAGCTCGGCGCCTCGGAGCTGCTGGCACCGCGCGAGGGGCCGGCCGGATGGCGCAGTGTCATCTCGGCGCCACAGTGCGGCGAGCTCGCTCTGTGGCAGCCAAAACGATGACGACCGGGCCTGCACGCGGGACCAGCGCGGCTCGCACGGTGTCGACCGCGAGCGAGCGCGAGCTGCTCGAGGGCGCCCGGCGGGGCGACGACGATGCCTTCGGCCGACTCGCCGGACCCTACCGCCGCGAGCTGTACGCCCACTGCTACCGGATGCTCGGCTCCGCCGCGGACGCAGAAGATGCGCTGCAGGAGACGCTGCT
>DASQWY010000454.1:0-8030 GCA_035640005.1 Actinomycetes bacterium | reverse complement strand
TCACGGCGAGCATGACCGCCTGCTCGTCCAGCGCGCGCCCGGCCGCCGACCGGCCGACCCGGCCGCTGCCCCGAACCGCGGCATGCCGCGCGATCGCGGCGGCACGCCCCGCCGGGCAGCCGGGGACCAACCGCCCCACCGCCTCGGCCAGCCGCGCCTGGAACACCACGTCCTGGTCGGCGCGGCGCTGCCGGTCGCGCTCGCGGCGGCGGCCGCGGGCGTCCTGGTCGGCCAGGCATTGCGCCTCGGCCTGTTGCAGGGCCGCCTCCTCCACCAGGATCCCTTGGCGCTCGTAGCGTTTGCGGGCGCGGCTGAAGCGCACCACCACCGCCGCCAGCCGGCTCGCCTGCTTGGCGCGCCGGCTCAGCGCCGCGTCGCCGGCGGGCAGGAAGACCAGATGGCCCAGGTCCGCGCAGTCCATGCACAGGGGACCCGGACCTTCCATGAGCAGCAGCCAGCCCGAGCCGCCACAAGCCGTGCAGCTCCACTCGTTGAGCGGCTCGACCACCACCAGGTCCGGCGGCTTGCTCTGCCGCCGGGTCCGGCGTTCCCGCGCCGCCTGCGGCAGGTCCGCTCGCATCCAGTGGGTGCGCCAGGCGCGTTCGGTGGCCTGGTCGCCGTCGGCGGTGAAGCGCAGCGGCCGCCGGTCGCGCGTGGCGGCCATGTAGGCGACCTCACTGGGGGCGAGCCCATTGCCGGCTGCCCAGCCTCGCAGGTGCTCCAGCACGGCGGCCAGCTTGTCAGGGCGGACCGGCGCCAGCTGCTCCAGGCACTCCGCGCCCCCCTGCCGCCAGCGGTCGACCATGCCCTGCGGCAGCCAGCCGATCGCCGCGAGCACCTCGACGGGGGAGACCGACCCGTCGTGTGCCAGCAGGGCCTCCGCGGCCGCGGCGACCCGGCGTTCCAGCCTGGACCGCGGCCGGGTGCCACTGGCTGCGTCGGTGGACATGACCCCAGATGATAGTGCGGCGGTGCGGCGTGCCGATGTGTCGCCTGCGGCGTTGGGGCACGTCGAGCCTAGGCCCTGGCGTCGCGCCTCGGCCTGGATCTCGGGTCGCCTCGTTCGTCCGGGCGCCGCTGCTGGAGGCAACCTTGCGGGGCTGGCAGGAGAATGGGCAGTTCGCCCGTCGTAACCTCCTGCGCCGCTTGCGGCGATGCCTGGACCAGGAAGGTGAGGCTGCCGCGCCCGACGGAACGCTCCAGCGTCTGCAGCATGGCGTCGGCGTCGTGCGGCCCCCTATTTATCGAGGACATTTTCAGAACCTTGCTTGGCGCCTGGCCCGATTGGATGGGGTCTCCGCGCCGCGCTGTATCCGGGTCACGGCCAGCCGGCACCAGGCACGGTGACTTGCACGGCGTGGACCTGGCCGCTGCCGGCGGGCACCAGTTCGGGCAGGTCGGGGCGCCATTCGGCGGCGGTGACGAACAGGGTCCTGCGGTCGGGTCCGCCAAGCACGCAGGCGAAGCCGCCGCGGTCGAGCTGGATTGTCTCCAGGACTCGTCCGCCGTCGGCGACCCGCACGCAGCGCCGGCCGGGCACGGTCGCATACCACACGGCACCCTCGGCATCCAAACAGATGCCGTCCGGCGGGTCCTCGCCCAGGTCGGCAAAGACCCTCCGGCCGGTCAGATCGCCGTCGCCGCCGATGTCGAAGGCCGTCAGTTGCCTGCCGTACGACTCGGCAACGACCAACGTGGCGTTGTCGGGGGTGACGGCCATGCCGTTGGGGAAGGCCAGGTCCTCGGCGACCCGCCGGACCGTGCCGTCGGCGGTTGCCAGCACGACGTGCCCCGGCCGCACCGCCTCACCGGCCGTCATGTCGAAGCCGACGGTGTTGACGTAGGCGTTGCCGCGGCCGTCGACGACGATGTCGTTCCAGCCCGGGCCGCCCAGGTCGGCGTGGGTCACCAGCGACCCGTCCGGCTCGCGCCGCAGCAGCAGCCCGTCGGGCGAGGACACGACCAGCAGCCGGCCGTCCGGCAGCCACGCGGTGCACAGCGGCAACGACCGGACCCTGGCCACCACCTCGGTGTGCCGGGCGGAGTCCACCGCGATGACCTCTCCGGCGGTCCAGTCGGAGAAGTACAGCCGCCCTTCGTGCCACCGTGGCGCCTCCACCAGCCCCCGACCGGTCACCAGCACCCGACGCTCTTCCATCACCACATCCTTCGTCGCAGTCCTCACTGGTTTGGCCGTGACATGTCCTGACCGTCGCCGGCCAGGAACTCCTCATCCAGCGCGATCAGCGTCGGGGCAGGGGTCGCCCGACATCGCATCGGCTTGCAGCTTGCAGCCTAGGGCAGGTACTGCTGGGCGATCTTGACCACCTCGCCCTGCTCCACCGTGATCCAGAAGGGTGGCGTGCCGCGGTTCGGGAAGTAGGTCGCCAGCTTGGCCAGGGTCACCGAGACGTCCTTGGTCGCGCTGCCGGTGGACTGGGCGGCGAGCACGTTGACGGTGATGGGCGCGTCGGCCCGCACCGGCAGGGTGCGCAGCCGCGGGTTGACGTTGCGGATGTAGTAGTCGTTGGGCGGCGGGGACTCCTTGTGGTCCTCGGCGGCGGCCTTGGTGGCGGCGTCCCCGGTGAAGAACTGGATGAGGTCGAAGGTGATCGTCCGTCGGTCTGGGTCGACCGTCTTGAGGTAGACGGGGTGGCGACCGTCGGCGAGCACGACCGGCTCGCTCGTGGTCGGGCCGCCGCCCGTCGTGGACGTCGGTGGTGCGACGGTGGTCGCCGTGGCGCCACCCGCCCCACCGGTCTGCTTGGAGCTGGAGCATCCGCTCAGGGCCGCGGCGATGAGCAGCGCGGCAGCCAGAGAGAGCAGGCGCCAGGAGGCGCTCGGTGTCGCCCGAGAAGCAGCGATCGGTTGACCCATGGTTGCTCCTGTCAAGGATGGCTTGATCAGTGACGCTGCCAGGTGGAGCTTACGCGGCTGTCTTGCCTACTCGGAGACCCACTGCCTCACGTACTCCTGGAGGGCAGGTCATCGTCGGTTCGTGTCCCCACGACCGAGGATGCCCGCATCGAGTTGAGGCGCCTGTACCCCGGTTATGCCGGGCTGACGGCCTATGGGTCGGTGATCGTCAGCGGCGCGGCGGCCACCGGCGTCGCGACACAGCCATCCACCAGCGCTCAGATGAGCCGGTTGGGTCCTGTCACCATCGTGGCGGGGATGTCCAGCTGCATCTGGAAGGTGACACAGTCGCCAGGCGCGATGGCTCCAACCGGCCGGCAGTTGAGCTGGTGGCTGGCCACCAGGTCCTTGGTCCCCAGGAGCTGGTTGTAGTCGGGGACACGGGTCAAGCCGATAGTCGGCATCACTGCGGTTGGTGAGGGTCACCCGGTAGGCCAGCGTCGAGCCGCGGCGCACCGCTGCCGGGACGTGGATAGCGACACCGATGTCGAGGTAGCGCGGCTCCGGTGGCAACCGCTCAATTGGGGCTGCGCCACCCGCCGCTGAGCAGGCAGAACGGCGGCGATCACAGGCTCCAGGCATTGGCACGCCTTGCGCTGGTCCGAACCGTCGGCGACGCGCCGCTTGCTCAAGCGCGTCCTTGGCACCCGGGCCACCGCGACAAACCCATCCACGGGAAACGCTCAGCGCGCCCCACCGTTACCGATCACGCGGGCTACCTCACGCCTGCGTCGTTGTGTAGCATGACCGCCCTTTGGCGGGAGCCAGCCGCCGGCGAGCGGTGGGTGACGGTGGGTTTGGGAGGACGCAGGGTTGATGGGCGGCAGGCAGCGGCGGCGGGGGCTCGGTTGGCTGGTCATGGTGCTGGCGGTTGCCGGGGTGTCGGGGCTGGTCTGGTCGGCTGGTCCCGCGCGGTCGACGACGACCAGGACGGTGACCTTCCACGGGTACCGGGTCCAGGTGCCAGCGTCGTGGGCGGTGGTGGACCTCGGCAGGCACCCTTCGGCGTGCGTCCGGTTCGATGTGCACGCGGTCTACCTCGGCCATCCCGGACCCGCCCAGTCGTGCCCCTCCAGGCTGGTCGGCAGGACCGAATCGCTGCTGGTGGAGCCGCTGGACAAGACCTCCAGAGCCCGTGCGACCACCGACCTGGTCTGGGTCACCGGCGCGACCGCGGCGGTGCGAACGCTCCCGGCGCGCGCCGGGCACGAGGTCAGGTTCGCTGTGAGCAACGCCGGCGTGCTGGTGACCGCCTCCTACGGCAGCGACCCTGCGGCGCTTACGGACGTCCTCCAGAGCGCGACCCTCACCGCCGACGCGCAGCCCGCCGCCGACCAGCCGCCCGCCACGGCGGACGCACCACTGGTGAGCGCGTCGGTGGTCGCGCCCGGGACCCTCACCGGCAAGGGGTTCGACGCCTGCACCGCACCGTCGGCGACCGCGATGCAGGCATGGCTGGCCTCCTCGGCCTACCGCGCGGTAGGCGTCTACATCGGCGGCGCCAGCCGCGCCTGCTCGCAGCCGAACCTGACCGCCTCGTGGGTGAGCACCCAGACCGCGCAGGGCTGGCACCTGGTCCCGATCTACGTGGGGCTGCAGGCCCCGTGCACCGGGTTCAACCAGCGGATCGACCCTGCCAACGCCGCGGCACAGGGGCAGACGGCCGCCGACGACGCCGTGGTCCAGGCCGGGCTGCTGGGCATCGGCGGCGGCAGCACGGTCTATGCCGACATGGAGGCCTACTCCACCACCGACACCGCCTGCCGTGACGCCGTCCTCACCTTCCTGAGCGCCTGGAGCAGCCGGCTGCACGCGCTCGGCTACAAGTCCGGCGCCTACTCGAGCGTCGGATCCGGGATCCGCGACCTGGTCGCCGTCTACTCCAGCACGGCCTACACGCGGCCGGACCACATCTGGTTCGCCCGCTGGGACGGCGGGGCGACCGTGTCGGACCCGGCGATCCCGGACGCCGACTGGCCGGACCACCACCGGATCAAGCAGTACCAGGGCGGCCACGACGAATCCTACGGCGGCGTCACGATCAACATCGACAACGACTACCTGGACGTGACGTCGGAGGAGCCTCCACCTCCACCCCCGGTCACCGACGGCGACCAGGACGCGCCCGCCGTGGTGAACCTCGGCTCGGAGATCCACGTGTTCGCCCGCGGCGCCGATCAAGGCCTGTACGAGACCTTCTACCGTCCTGGCTCGGGCTGGTCGACCTGGACGGCGCACCCTGGCGTGACCATTGCGGGGACCCCGGCAGCGGTTCCCTACGGAACCGGCATCAACCTGTTCGCCCGCGGGACCGACCAGCGCCTGTACGAGAGCTACTACCGTCCCGGCTCGGGCTGGTCCAGGTGGGCCGTCCACGTCGGCGCCACGCTGGCCGGCGACCCCGCGGTGGTGCTGTACGGGACCGGGTTCAACGTGTTCGCCCTCGGCAGCGACCAGCGGCTGTACGAGACCTACTACCGGACGACCTCCCGCTGGTCGGGCTGGCGGGCCCACGGCGGCGCCGCGCTGGCCGGGGACCCGCCGGCGCTCAAGCTCGGGACGGAAATCCACCTGTTCGCGCGGGGCACCGACGGCGGGCTGTACGACTCCTTCTACCGGCCCGGGTTCGGCTGGTCGGCCTGGACGCCACACGCCGGTGCCACGCTGGCGGGGGATCCGGCGGCGGTGCCGTACGGGACCGGGTTCAACGTGTTCGCCCGCGGCACCGACCAGCTGCTCCACGAGACCTATTTCCGGCCAAGCTCGGGCTGGTCGAGGTGGGCCGCCCACGCCGGCGCCGGCCTCGCCGGCGACCCTGCCCCGGTCGCGTACGGCACGGAAATCCACGTCTTCGAGCGCGGCAGCGACGATGTGATGCGCGAGACGCTCTACCGGCCCGGCTCCGGCTGGCTGGCATGGACCGCCCATCCAGGGGTGACCATCGCCGGTCGCCCCGCGGCGGAGACCTACAACACCGACATCCACGTGTTCGCCCGCGCCAACGGGCACCTCTACGAGACCTACTACCGGCCAGGCCCCGGCTGGTCCGCCTGGGGCCTGCGGGGAGGCACCGCCGTCGCCATCGCCTGACCACCAGGCAGATCCTGATAAGACCCGCGGGTTGCGCGCATGATCGCTGCGGCGCCGATCAGCCGGCTGGGTGAACCCCTCGACGGTGAATGGTTGCCGGTCACTGGGGGACGCACTGTTGCGTTCGCTGTGACTTCCCGGGAGCAGCGAGACTGCCAGCATGAGAACTCGCCGCCTTCGCCCGGCTCCGGCTCGACGATCACCGTGTGGTCCTGCGGTCTGGCAGCGCAGCGACCCGGCCGGGTGGTACCAGGATATGGTGGCTGGACTCGTCGGATGGTGGAGAGAGGCGGGCGTCATGACCCGGACAACGGCAAGCAGCAAGGTCTTCTCGCGGCCCGACGAGGCCGAGCTAGTCCGTCCAAGGACAAGGCGGCATTTGCCTCGCTGGTCGGAGCTGCGACCGCTGCTGCGGCCGCGACCGATCCAGCTGGACCCCACCGACCGGCGGCTGGCTCGCGCGCTGACGATCGCCGACCTGCGCGTGGCGGCCAGGCGGCGCACGCCCCGCGCGGTGTTCGACTACACCGACGGCGCGGCCGAGGCGGAAACCAGCCTCCGCCGCGCCCGGCAGGCATTCGAGCGGGTGCAGTTCCATCCCCGGGTGCTGCGCGACGTGACGGCCGTCGACACCGCCACGACGATCCTCGGCCGTCCGGCGGCGCTGCCGTTGGCGCTGGCGCCGACGGGGTTCACCCGGATGATGCACCACGAGGGGGAGCGTGCCGTGGTCCGGGCGGCCGAGCGGGCCGGCATCCCGTACGCGTTGTCGACCATGGGGACGACCTCCATCGAGGACGTGGCCGCCGCGGCGCCCGGCGCCCGCAGGTGGTTCCAGCTGTACCTGTGGCGCGACCGCGCCGCCGGGAAGGAGCTCGTCCAACGCGCCCAGGCCGCGGGCTACGAGGCGCTGATCCTGACCGTGGACGTGCCCGTCGCCGGAGCGCGCCTGCGCGACGCGCGCAACGGCCTGACCATCCCGCCCTCGCTGACCCTGCGGACGTTCCTGGACGCCGCCCTCCACCCCGGCTGGTGGGCCAACCTGCTCACCACCGACCCGCTGTCGTTTGCCTCGCTGACCTCCTGGGAGGGTACGGTCGCCGAGCTGATCGACAAGATGTTCGACCCCAGCGTGACGCCGCGGGACCTGTCGTGGCTGCGCGAGACCTGGTCGGGGCCGCTGGTCGTCAAGGGCATCCAGCATCCCGACGACGCGCGCATGGTCGTGGACCTTGGCGCCGACGCCGTGGTGGTGTCCAACCACGGCGGGCGGCAGCTCGACCGTGCGGCGACGCCGCTTGAGGCGCTCCCGGCGGTCATGGACGCGGTGGGCGACCGCGCCGAGGTCCTGTTGGATGGCGGCGTGCGGAGCGGGGCCGACGTCGTCGCCGCGGTCGCCTTGGGCGCCAAGGCCTGCCTGGTGGGCAGGGCCTACCTGTACGGGCTGATGGCCGGCGGGGAGCGAGGGGTGCGGCGCGCGCTGGAGATCCTTGCCAAGGAGACCGTCCGTACCCTGCAGTTGCTCGGGGTGGACGGCGTGGCCAAGCTCGAACCCGCCCACGTGGGGCTGCGCGCCTGAGCCGACTCGCGGCCGCGACAGCAGCGACGAGCAGCGCAATTTAGGCGGATGGAGCGCCCGTCTGACGGCCGCGCCTTAATCGGCCGTGGTCGCAGTCGACTCCGTCCGCCCGCGCCCGGCCCGGTCCAGATCCCCGGCGATCAGAAGGTCCGGCCCCAGCTGGTGGACTGTCCGGTTCAGCAGCAGCAGCCCGTCCGCCACCAGGCGAGCTCCAAGGTCCCCGACCGCTTCCGTCCCCTTGCCGAGCAGGATCGGCGCCACGGCCACCACCACCCGATCCGCCAGCCGCTCCCGCAGCATCGAGGTGATGACGCGCGCCCCGCCCTCGACCAGCACCGAGCGGATCCCCAAGGCCAGCAGCCGGGCTAGCCCGTCGGTGAGGTCGATGCCGTCTGGTGCCTGCCCGACAACCTCGACCTTCACCCCGCGCCGCTGCAGCGCCGCC
>DASQWY010000453.1:0-4807 GCA_035640005.1 Actinomycetes bacterium | reverse complement strand
CGTGGGCTCGCCGGGTTCGCGCGGCCGGCGCTGGTGAACGGGGCCGCCGGTGTGGTGGTGGTGCCGCACGGGCGCCCGTTCTCGGTGATGGGGTTCACCATCGCGGGCGGGAGGATCGTCGAGATCGACATCCTCGCCGACCCCGAGCGCCTGCGGCAGCTCGACCTGGCGATGCTCGACGACTGACCCGCCGCGGACGGTTGCGGCTGGTTGACAGCTAGCGGCGGTCCTCGCGGGTCGCCCGGCGGCGGCGTTCGCGCCGCACCGGCTCGGCGTCCCAGCCGTGGTGGAGCGAGCAGTGGCGGGTCGGGTTGTAGCGCGACAGCCGCACCTGGCAGCCGTCGGCCGCGCACGTCCGGATGCCGGCCACGGCCGGGACCTCGGGCTCCGCGCCCGGCGCGCGCCGCCTGCCCTCGCGTCGCAGCATCATCCAGACAGTGTTCCCACCAAGCCAAGGTCCAATCCGCGACGGCGACCCATCCTGAGCGCGTCCATCATGGAACGTGTGAGATTTGCTGAACTATGAGGTTTGCAGCTTCTGGGAGTGGGCATAGTGGGGATGCTGCGGCGGTGCGGTGACTGCTCTGCCTGCCGCCCGCATCGGCACACATGCTGGAAGCGCCCCGTCTGGCCCCCCCACGGGGCGCTTCCGCTATTCGGGAGCGCTGGCCTGGAGGACCCAGCCGTTGCCGTCCGGGTCATCGAAGGTGGTGAACACGCCCCACGGCTGCTCCTCGATCCCCTGGGTGAAGCGGACGCCCCTGGCCGCCAGCTGGTCGTGGGTGGCGCGGAGGTCGTCGCACTCCAGCACGATGCCCTTGAGCGATCCCGGGGGCATGGTGTCGAACCAGGTGACCAGGGTGAGGCTGGTCTGGCCGCCCTCGGGGCCGACCTGGACCCAGCGCTGGTCGGACCCCATCCGGGTGTCGGCCAGCAGCCGGAAGCCGAGGGCGTCGACGTAGAACGCCTTGGCCCGGTCCTGGTCGGCGACCGGGACGGAGACCACCTGCAGGTGCTTGACGGCCATATCGGATGCTCCCTTCTTCCTTCTAATGGTCCTCGGCGGCCAGGCGACCGAGGAGGTCGGGCAGGGTGACGGCCAGCAGCCTCGAGCTCCAGCCGCCCGCGAGGATGTCGCGGATCGGCCCCAGCGCCGGGTCGGCGGCGAAGCCGCTGTGGAGCAGGCGCAGCCGGGTGCCTTCGGCGACCGGGTCGAGCTGGAAGCTGACGGTGGTCTCGGGCAGGTCGGTCACGCCGTGCCAGCTGTAGACGAGCCGGCGTGGTGGCTCGCAGGCGAGCACGCGGCAGTGGACGACCCCGTCCCAGCCGGGCACCGGGTCGCTCCGGAAGGTGAACTCGTGGCCGACGCGGGCGGCGAAGTCGTTCGGCATCAGCCAGGCGGCCAGCGCCCGCGGGTCGGTGAGGGCCCGCCAGACGCGCTCGACCGGGTAGGGGTAGGTGACCTCCAGGTCGATCGCGTCGAGGTCGCCCGGCGCGTTGCGCCGCACGCTGGCGGTCATCGTCCCTCCCGCTCGTGCTCGTCGAGGTAGTCGCCGAGCGCGACCAGACGCTCGCGCCAGAAGCGGTCGAAGGTCGCCAGCCACCGGCGGACCACGGCCAGCCGTTCGGGGTCGAGGCGGTAGCGCCGCTCGCGGCCGTCGCGTCGTTCCCTGACCAGGCCGGCGTCGAGCAGCACGCGCAGGTGCTGGGAGACGGCCGGTCGGGTCACCTGGAACGGGCCGGCCAGCTCGCCGACCGAGCACTCGCCAAGCGCGAGCCGACCGAGCAGGTCGCGCCGGATCGGGTGCGCGATGGCGGTGAAAGGGTCGGCCGCGGCGGCCTGCTTGCCGTTCATCGGGCCATGATAGGTAAGCGATTCCTTACCCGTCAAGCGTCGGTGGGAGGCGGTAGGCTCGGGAGCATGGACGGGCTGCTGGAGGTGGCGCGGGGCAAGGTCGGGCCCGAGGCGATCGACTACAACGGGCACTTCAACGTCGTCCACTTCCGGGCCGCCTTCGACCTCGGCACCGACGGGCTGCTGGCCCACCTGCGCCTCGGCCCCGACGACTACAACGCCCGCACCGGCCGCACGCTGATGGTGGTCGAGGAGCACACCCGCTACCACGCCGAGCTGCTGGAGGGGGAGGGCTGGCGGGTGCTCGCCCAGGTGGTCGGGCACGGCGCCAAGACCCTCCACTACGTGCTGCTGCTGCACCGCCTGGACAGCGGCGGCCTGGCCGCCAGCCACGAGGAGCTGGCGCTGCACGTCGACCTCGGCCGCCGCAAGGCGGTGCCGCTGCCGCCCGAGGCGGTCGCCGCTATCGAGGCGCTGCAGGCGGCCCAGGCCGAACTCCCCGCGCCACCCGACCTCGGCCGGGTCATCAGCCACTGACGGAGCGGCGCGACCACAGTCCCCATGGCACAGGCGCTCTTGGGGGGGCGTGGGGGGGAGCGAGCTCCTCCCCACATGGACCGGGGAACCGCGCCGAGATCGCCCGCGATCGCCCGCGATCACCTGCCGCTCAGCACCGCACGCCGTCCAGCCGCGTCGCCACGACCGGCTCCTCGGCCGGCATGGCCGAGCTCAGCGCCGGCGCCCTCGAGTCGTCGAGCCGGCCGAAGTTCTGGGTCGCCCAGGCGCGGCCACCGTCGCAGACCACGCCGATCCCGACCGCGTCGTAGCCGGGCTGGAGCATGTTGGTCCGGTGGCCCTCCGAGCGCATCCAGCCGACGTGGAGCTGGTAGCCGTCGTTGGGGTAACCCTCGACCCAGGCGATGTTCTCGCCGAGCGCGGAGAACCTGGCGATGCCCGGCAGGCTGCCGGCCGCGCCCAGGTCCCGGTGGGCGAAGTCGCCGGTGCTGGCCATGTGGGCCGACCAGTCGGCCGCCATCCGCGCCAGGTCGTCGTCCCAGGCCAGCTCGGCCAGGCCGCGGGCGCGGCGCTCGGCGTTGAGGCGGGCGAACAGGTCCCGCGTCAGCCGGCCGGCGACCGACTGGCCGCCGGGGCCCGGCGCGGCGGTGCTGGCCGGGGTGGTGGTGGTCGGCGCCCGCGAGGTGGTGGTGGCCGGGCGGGTCGTGGTGGTGGGCGAGCTGGTCGTCGGCCGGGCGGTGCTGCCGGGCGCCCGGCCCGCTGGCACCTGGGCGAACACCTCGGCGACCCAGACGCAGCCGCCGGGGGCGGCGCCGACGCCGAGGGCGTTGAAGGAACGGTCGAGCAGGTTGGCCCGGCGCGCCGGCGAGCGGAGCAGCTCCTGGTGCGCCTGCTCCACGCTGGCGGCGCAGACGACGTTGGCGGCCCAGGAGGAGGCCGGCTGCACGGCCTTGCCGAGGTTGGCGATGGTCGTGACCCGGTGCTGGCTGGCCATGCGGGTCGCCTGGGCGCCGGCCACGGCCGACAGGCGGGGCAGGACGGCCAGCGGCGCCAGGCCGTGCCGCGCCCGTTCGGCGTTGACCAGGTTGGCCAGGCGCACGGCGTCCGGCGCGGGGCGGGCGGCGGCGGCCAGGTCGCGGTGGCCGAAGGCGCCGGGCTTGGCGCTGGCCGGCACCAGCACCCAGGCCAGCGCCAGCGGCAGCACGATCAGGGCGGTCATGCGCAGGTTGGCCGGCCAGGCCCGTCCCCGGCCCTGGCGCGCGTGGCGCCCGCCCGTGGCAGCACTCGACCAGGGATCGCTGTGGTACCGACCGGTGCGCACGCTGGCTGTCTCTCCGGGATGGGGGCCAGACCGTCACCAGCACCACATGCCGGGCCGTGACCCGGGCCATGCCGTCTGCGTGCCGTTGGCCCGATGGGGGGATCGGGGGGGTGGCCGAACGACGGCGCGAGCCTTCCAAACAGGGCGGTTGTATGTCAAGCCGGCAGCCTCGGCGGCGGGCGCCTAGCATGGCCGCCGTGGACGCGCCGTGGCCGCTGGTGGGGCGCGGGGCCGGGTCGCCCGCCCCGCCCGGGGCGCCGTGAGGGAGCCGTCGCGGCCGCCCGCCGTCGGCGCCCCCCCGGAGCCGGAGCCGAGCGGCCCGCCCACGACTGCGGCCGGCGGGCTGCTGGCGCCGTCCCGGCGGGCGCTCACCCTCGGGCTGGTGACCACCGTCACCCTGGTCGCCTTCGAGGCGCTCGCCGTGGTCACGATCCTGCCCGCGATCAAGGACGACCTCGGCGGGCTGCGCCTGTACGGCTGGGTGATCAGCGCCTTCCAGCTGGGGGTGATGGTCGGGCTGGTGGTCGGCGGCGGGCAGGCCGACCGCCGCGGCCCCGCCCCGCCGTTCGCCGCCGGCGTGGCGCTGTTCGCGGCCGGCCTGGTCATCGGCGGCCTCGCTCCCAGCATGCTGGTGCTGGTCGGCGCCCGCGCGCTGCAGGGGCTGGGGGCCGGCGCGGTGCCCGCGGCCTCCTACGCCGCCATCGGCCGCTGCTACCCGGAGGCGCTGCGGCCGCGGGTGTTCGCGGTGCTGTCGACCGCCTGGGTGGTGCCCGGCCTGGCCGGGCCGGCCCTGGCGGCGCTGGTCGCCAGCCACGCGAGCTGGCGCTGGGTGCTGCTCGGCCTGCTGCCGATGGTGGCCGGCTCCGGCGCGTTCGCGTGGCGGTCGCTGCGCCGCATCGGCCCGCCGGCGCGGCCGGCCGCCACCGGCGGCCGCCTCGGCCGCGCGGTGCGCGTGGCGGCCGGCGCCGGGCTGGTGCTGGCCGGCCTCACCGGGCGCGAGCCGCTGCTCGGCGTGGCGCTGGTCGCCGCCGGCCTGGCGCTCGGGGTGCGGCCGCTGCTGTGGCTGCTGCCGCCGGGGACGCTGCGCGCCCGGCCGGGGCTGCCGGTGACGGTGC
>DASQWY010000452.1:0-11060 GCA_035640005.1 Actinomycetes bacterium | reverse complement strand
TCCACGACGTCGGCGAGATCATCGTGCCGGACGCCATCCTCACCAAGCCCGGCCCGCTCACCCGCGGCGAGTTGGAGATCATGCGGCAGCATCCAGCCAGGGGAGGCCAGCTCGTCGCCCTGGCGCCCGAGCTCGCCGACGTCGCCCAGATCGTGCGCCAGCACCACGAACGATTCGACGGACGCGGCTACCCCGACCGGCTGGTCGGGACCCAGATCCGCCTCGAGGCGCGAATCGTCGCGCTGTGCGACGCCTACGCGGCCATGCGCGCCGACCGCCCCTACCGTGCCGCGCTCTCCATGCAACAGGCATGCGACGAGATCCGAAACGGACGCGGCACCCAGTTCGACCCGGAGCTCGCCGACATCGTCCTCGAACTCCTCGCCGCCGGGGTCATCGGGGAGCTCGCCGGGCGCAGTCGCGTATGACGTTCATGGCGTCGTGCGGGTGAGATGGCGGAGCAGCGTCGGTGGGGTCAATGGCGTGCGGGTGATCTCCGGAAGCCCCATCCCGCGCAGGGCGTCCTCGACCGCGGCGACGATGGCGGGGGCGGGCCCGGCCACCCCGGCTTCGCCAGCGCCCTTGACCCCGAACGGCATCTCGGGAGCCGGAGACTGGAAGTGTTCGACCCCTATGGTGGGCACGTCGGTCGCAGTGGGCAGCAGGTAATCGGCGAGCGTGATCGAGAGTGGCTGCCCATGGTCGTCGTAGCGCAGCTCCTCGAGCAGGGCGCCACCGATCCCCTGGGCCACCCCTCCCTGGACCTGGCCCTCGACGAGCATCGGGTTGATCACCGTGCCGCAGTCGTGGGTCACGAAGTACGCGAGCACCCGCACCAGGCCGGTGTCCAACTCGACGCCGACGACGGCGGCGTGGGAGGAGTTGGTGTAGGTGGCGCAGGCGTTCATCTTCCCGTCCGGCCGCGGAAGATCCTCCACCCCGGGAGGGGTGTACGAGGCCACCGTCTCGAGCCCGGGCTCGACGCCCTCGGGCAGGTCGAAGGTCCGCCCGTAGGCGACCTCGGCGACCTGCCTCCAGCTGAGCCCGCGGTCCCCGACGCCCCGCAGCTGGAACCGGCCGGCCTCGAAGGTCAGGTCCTGCACGTCCGCTTCGAGCAGCTTGCTGGCGATCGCCAGTCCCCTGTCCTTGAGGACCGCGGCTGCCTTCAGGCAGGCGCCCGCGAAGACGGCGGCGCTCCGGCTGCCCCAGGACCCCAGCCCGTACGGGGTCGCGTCCGTGTCGCCGGTCACCACCCTGACCTCGGCGATGGGTACGCCGAAAGCCTCGGCGGTCACGGTGGCGACCAGCATCCCCAAGCCTTGCCCCATCGCTTGCAGGCCGGTCTCCACCACCACCGTGCCGTCGGGGTCGATCCGGGCCCGGCAGGCGTCGTAGGCCGTCCACCGTCCGGTGCTCGGGTAGAAGCTCGGGACGACACCTTCGACGTAGTTGGCGAAGCCGATCCCGACCCGGACGCGACCGTTGCGCTCGGCCGCCGGCCGGCGCCGGGCCAGCTCGGCCCGGCCCAGCTCCACCACCCGATCGAAGGCGGCCAGGTGGCTGCCGGAGTCGATCGACGCCCCTGACGCGGTCGCGTACGGCAACTCCGCCGGGCGCAGCAGCAGCCCGCGCCGGAGGCTGACCGGGTCGGTGCCGAGCTCCCTGGCCGCCTTGTCGAGCAGCCGCTCCATGGCGAAGCACGCCTCGGCCAGGCCGAACCCGCGGTAGGCGCCGGACGGGGTCTTGTTGGTCACCACCGCGGTGACCCCGACGGCCTGGAGGGGAATCCGGTAGGGGCCGGTGATGCTGCCCGCCGCCGTGAACGCCATGGCGAAGCCCGGCGGGTAGAGCTCCTCGGAGCCGAGGTCCTGGACCACCGAGCCGCGCAGCGCCGTGATCGTGCCGTCCTGTCCGAAGGCGGCCTCCAGCTCGACCAGCATGTCCCGGCTGTGGGCGGCCGCGGTCAGGTGCTCGACCCGGTCCTCCACGAAGCGCACCGGGCGCCCAAGGCGGATGGCCAGCCAGGCGACCAGGAACTCCTCCGGGTAGATCTCGGCCTTGCAGCCGAACCCGCCGCCCAGGTCAGGGGCCAGGACCCGCACGTCCCGCTCCGCTAGCCCCAGTGCGCCCGACACGATCGAGCGGCAGATGTGCGGGAACTGGGTGGTCGTCCACAGCGTGAGCCGCCCCCGGCGGTACTCGGCCAGCGCCGCCCGCGGCTCCATCGGGACCGCCGTGTGACGCTGGGTGGTGTAGCTTCCTTGGACCACCTGGGCGGCCCGCGCGAACGCGTCGTCGACCTCAGGGCTGCCGGCCGGGACGTCCACCATCCGGTTGTCGGGCCAGCCGTCGTACAGCGTGGGGGCGCCCGGGGCCAGGGCGTCCTGGATCGAGGCCACCGCCGGCAGTTCCTCGTAGTCCACCTCGACCAGCTCGGCGGCGTCCTCGGCCAGGTAGCGGTCGGCGGCGACCACCGCCACCACCGGCGCCCCGACGTAGCGCACCCTGTCCCTGGCCAGCGGGAACGTGGCCACCGGCCGGGCCCACGCGAAGAAGTCGGGTACCGGTGACACGCCGGCCAGGTCGCCGGCGGCCACCGCGGTCAGCACGCCCGGGCTGGCCAGGGCCTGACTGGTGTCGATCCCGGCGACCTTCGCGTGGGCGTGGGGTGAGCGGACCAGCGCCAGCTCCACCATGCCGGGAAGCTTCAGGTCGGCGACGTACTCGTGGCGACCAGCAGCCAGCCGCTCGTCCTCGACCCGGGGGAGCCGAGCCCCGATGTAGGACGGCCGACCGGCCGCGGGCGGGCTAGCCACCGGGGTCCCTCCCCCAGGCCGCCCGGACCGATTCGACGATCTTCTGGTAGCCGGTGCAGCGGCAGAGGTTGCCCGAAAGCAGGCAGCGGATCGCCTCGTCGTCGGGATGTTCCTCCGGGCGGGCGGCGACCAGCGTCATCAGGAACCCGGCGGTGCAGAACCCGCACTGCAGCCCGTGGTGGTCGGCGAACGCCCGCTGGAGCGGATGCAGGCCGGTCGCCGGGGTGATGCCCTCGACGGTGGTCACCGCCGAGCCCGCCGCCTGCACGGTGAGCACCAGGCAGGAGCGGACCGGCAGCCCATCGAGCAGGACGGTGCACGAGCCGCACACCCCCTGCTCGCAGCCGACCACGGTCCCGGTGAGGTCGAGGGTGTCGCGCAGGAAGTCGGCCAGCAGCTGGCGGGCGTGGACGGTGGCCGTGACCGGCGCTCCGTTCACGGTCAAGCCGACCTCCTGGGTATCCCGGAACGGGGGCCCGGCGGTCACGGGCGGAGCTCCTGGAGGGCCCGCTCGACCAGGGCCGACAGCAACGCGCGTCGGTAGCCGGCGTCGGCCTGGGCGTCGTCCGGCGGGTCGACCTCGGCGGCGGCGGTGTCGGCCGCGATCCGCAGGGATGCCGGGGTCAGGGTCAGGCCCAGCAGGGCCGCCTCGGTGGCGGGCAGCCGCCGTGGGACCGGCCCGACCCCGCCGGCGGCCAGCCGGAGCTCGCTGACCGCGCCGGAGCCTGCGTCCAGGACGCCCACGGCGGCGACGGCGGCCACGGCGAAATCGCCGGCCCGTCGAGCGAACTCGACGAAGGAGGTCCGGGCACCGGGGACAACCGGCACGGCGACCTGGGTCAGGACCTCGGCGGGCTCCAGGGGGGTGGTGAACGGCCCGAGGAAGAAGTCGTCGGCGCCGATCTCGCGCGACCCGTCCGGACCCTGAGCCAGGAAGACCGCATCGAGGGCGAGCACGACGACAGGGAGCTCGGCGGCCGGGTCCGCGTGGGCGATGCTGCCACCGACGGTGCCCAGGTTGCGGATCTGGGGGTGCGCGACGTGGCGCACGGCGTGGGGAAGCAGGGGCAGGTGGTCGAGCAGGACGGGGGACCGCTCGATCGTCCGCTGGCGGCTGCCCGCCCCGATCAGGATGCGGTCGCCGGCCGGCCGGACGTAGTCGAGCTCGGGGAGGCGGGCGATGTCGACCAGCGCGTCAAACCGCGACATGCGCAGGTTGAGAAGCGGGATGAGGCTCTGGCCGCCCGCCAGCACCTTGGCGTCGCCCGGGAACGTCGCCAGCTGATGGATCGCCTCGGGCAGGCTGGCTGGTCGGAGGTAGACGAAGGGCGGTGGCTTCACGGTTCGCTGCGGCCGCCCATCCCCGCGTGCACCTCCTCCGGACCATGGATCCAGCGGTTGGTAGCGTACACAGACGGCTACCACAGAGAGTGGCGCCCGCGCCAAGGGCGTCATCCCAACGGTCTCAGTGCCCGGCCGACCCCAACCGGCTCGTCGGAACGGTTGACACCGCCTGTCGACCCGGAGAACCATACGCGCAACTACCACCAAATCTGCAGAGATGCGTCACATGCTCCCATGCGCTCGGCCCCGACCCGCCATCCTGATCTGGGGGTGCGCCGCAATCGCGGCCTGTAGACCCGCTACGGCCAGTTCGACCTGATGGCGAATATGGCCGAGCCGGTCCTGGCGTTCACCATGGTGAGCAAGCGGTTTCCCGACGGCACGGTGGCGCTCGAAGGCGTCAACCTGCGCGTCGCGCCCGGCGAGTTCGTCAGCGTCGTTGGCCCCTCCGGCTGCGGCAAGAGCACGTTGCTCCGCATCGCCTCCGGCCTCAGCGACAAGAGCGAGGGCACGGTGCAGGTCGCCACCGACAAGCTCGGCCACGTCTTCCAGGACCCCACCCTGCTGCCGTGGCGCACCGTCCAGGCCAACGTCGAGCTGTTCGGCGAGCTCCGCGGCCTGTCCAGGGACGAGCGCCGCCGCCGCGCCGACGACGCGATCAACCTGGTGGGGCTCACCGAGTTCGCCGGCCACCGACCGCGCGCCCTCTCGGGAGGGATGCGGATGCGCGCTTCGCTCGCCCGCTCGTTGACCCTCCAGCCCGAGCTGTTCCTGTTCGACGAGCCGTTCGGCGCGCTCGACGAGATCACCCGCGAACGGCTCAACGACGAGCTGTTGCAGCTTTTCCTGACCGAGCGGTTCACCGCGCTGTTCGTCACCCACTCGGTGATCGAGGCGGTCTTCATGTCCACCCGCGTGGTGGTCATGTCCGGGCGGCCGGGCCGGGTCGTCCGCGACTTCGCCGTGCCGTTCGAGTACCCCCGCTCGCCGCAGCTGCGTTTCGACGAGCGGTTCGCCCGGCTGGCGGGCGAGGTGTCCGCGTGCCTTCGGGGCACCGGCCCGACCGCCGGCCCGTCGACCTCCCGCTCGGCTGAGAACGGCGCCCGCCGATGAGCATCGACACCGACCACGGCAGCGAGGCGACCGCGCTCGGGCCGACGCCGGCAACCGTCCCGGTAGTGCCCGCGGGCCGTGGACGCTGGCTGGCGTTCTGGGGACCGCCAGTGGCGGTCTTCGCGGTCTTCATCGGGATCTGGTACTTCGTCAGCTACGTCTTACTCGACCCGCAGCGCCGCTTCCTCGTCCCGCCACCTCACGCGGTGGTACAGGTCGCCTTCCTGCAGCGGGACAACCTACAGGAGCTCCTCAACTCGTTGTGGCTGTCGACCAGGGTCGCCTTCATCGGGCTGGCGATCGCCGTGCTGATCGGCACGGCGCTGGCGGTCGCGATGAGCCAGGCCCGCTGGATCGAACGGTCGCTGTATCCCTATGCGGTCCTGACCGAGACCGTTCCGATCCTCGCGATGGTGCCGCTGTTCGGCTTCTGGTTCGGGTTCGGCTCCGTCAGCCGCATCCTGGTGGTGGTGATCTTCTCGATCTTCCCCATCATCGCCAACACGCTCTTCGGGCTGCAGTCGGTCGACCAGGAGCACCACGACCTGTTCACGCTCCACGGCGCGAGCCGCTTGACCCGCCTCTGGAAGCTGCAGTTCCCCGCCGCGCTGCCGGCGATCTTCACCGGACTGCGGATCTCCGCCGGCCTGGCGGTCATCGGCGCGATCGTCGGTGACTTCTTCTTCAAGCAGGGCGACCCGGGGATCGGCATCCTCATCGACCTCTACCGGTCCAGGCTGCAGTCGGAGCAGATGGTGGCGGCGATCATCCTGTCGTCGCTGCTGGGCGTCGTCGTTTTCTGGTTGTTCGGGTTCATCGCGCGGCGGGTCGTGGGCAGTTGGCACGAGTCCGCCGGCGGCTCCAGCACCTGAAAGGTCATAGGACACATGGGTCTCGGTACACCCTGGGA
This sequence comes from Actinomycetes bacterium, assembly GCA_035640005.1. Taxonomy (GTDB): domain Bacteria; phylum Actinomycetota; class CALGFH01; order CALGFH01; family CALGFH01; genus DASQWY01. Next base: position 4,877 of record DASQWY010000452.1, on the reverse strand, counting down.
GGAGAGCCAAGTGCACAGACTTCGCCTCGGTATCGTCGTCCTGTTGACGATGATCCTGGCCCTTGCGGCCTGCTCGAGCGGCAAGAAGGGGACGAGCCAGAGCAACGCGTCGCTGAAGCCAGCCTCCAGCGACCGGCTCAACCTGAAGGGCGTGTGCCCGGACCCGATCGTGGTGCAGACCGACTGGGACCCGGAGTCCGAGTACGGTGTCTACTACTACCTGCTTGGCCCGGACTACAAGATCGACAAGGGCCACAAGCGGGTGAGCGGCTCGCTGGTGGCGGAGGGGCAGAACACCGGCGTGCACATCGAGGTGCGCGCGGGCGGCCCATCCATCGGGTTCCAGCCGGTGACCTCCCAGATGTACCAGGACCAGCACATCACGCTGGGGCAGGTCAACACCGACGAGTCCATCCGCTTCTCGGCGAAGCAGCCGACGCTGGCGGTGGCCGCGCCCATGGAGATCAGCCCGTTCATGATCATGTGGGACCCGAAGACCTACCCGCAGTTCAACATCATCGCCGACATCGGCCGGACCAACACCAAGGTCTTCTACTTCCAGGGCGACACCTACATGGAGTACCTGGTCGGCTCGGGCATTCTCAAGCGGTCGCAGGTCGACGGGTCCTACGACGGTAAGCCGGCCAACTTCGTCACCTCCGGCGGCAAGATCGCCCAGGCCGGCTTCGCCACCTCCGAGCCGTACATCTACGAGCACGAGCTGCGGCAGTGGGACAAGCCGGTGAAGTACGCGCTGGTCAACGACACCGGGTATCCGTTCTACCCGCAGGCGCTGGCGATCCGTGCAGGCGACAAGGACAAGCTGGCGCCGTGCCTGAAGAAGCTGGTGCCGATCATCCAGCGTGCGGAGATCGACTACCTGAAGACCCCGGACAAGACCACCCAGCTGATCCTCACCCTGGTGAAGCAGTACAACACCGGCTGGGTGTACACGAACGGCCTGGCCAACTACGCCCTCGGCAAGATGCGCTCCGACTTCGTCAACAACGGCCCCGACAAGACCCTTGGCAACTTCGACATGACCCGAGTGAAGCGCATGGTCGACATCGACACGCCGATCTTCGTCTCGCAGAAGAAGCCGCCCCGCCAGGGCCTCAAGCCTGAGGACATCGCCACCAACGAGTTCATCGACCCGAGCATCGGCATCGGAGCCTCAGGATGAGGGCACCGCGGCTGGTGGCTTCGCCGAGGACTACAGCGATGTAGGCGACGCGCGTCTCGGCGAGGGGGGCGCCGAGCCTTGGAGGCGGCATGGAGAAGGTCGACTACGACGCGCGCCTGCACGCCGTCTACGCCGCCGGCCGCCAGCTGTCGCCCGATGCACTACGAACCTGGATGGAGGCGTTCGCTCGCCACCTGCCTGAGACACGGCCACTGGTCTGGCTCGACCTGGGCTCGGGTACCGGCCGCATGACCCCTTCTCTGGCCAGCGCCTTCGGCGGCCCCGCCCACGGCGTCGAGCCGTCAGACAAGATGCGTGCTCGAGCCCTTGCCCACGCTGGCCATCCCGCCGTCACGTACGCGGCTGGGTCTGCCGAGCACGTCCCGTTGCCGGATGCCTCGTGTGACGCAGCCCTGCTGTTCTTCGTCTGGCACCACGTGGTCGATCGCGCGGGCGCTGCGCGGGAGTTGCGCCGGGTCGTCAAGCCAGGCGGCAAGCTCTTCGTGCAGGCGAACTTCTCCGACAGGATGCCTGATATCTGGTGGTTCCGCGTCATGCCCGAATGGAGGAAGGTCGACACGGCGCAGTTCCGGTCCGAGGAACAGGTGAAAAGTGACTTCGCCGGCGCCGGGTGGACGCTCGTCTCTCGTGATGAAGTCACCTGGCTCCGCTCGGCGAACCTGGCCGAGGACTTCGAGGGGCTGAAGCTGCGTGCCGTCTCGGCCTTCGAGCACCTGAGCGAGGAGGTCGTCGAAGCGGGCTTCGCCAGGATCGAGGCAGCGCTGCCATCACTCGGCGACGGGCCTCAATACGAGACCAGCCAGCTGCTCGTCTTCCAGCGCTAGGCGTTCGTACCCAGCTCTGGCGGGAAGACCACGTGGGTGGTCCCTCCCGGGAGTTGCTGCTCGACCACGCCGGTCGCCCGTGAGTTCTGGTGGGTGGCGTCGAACCGTATGCCATCCCACGGCATGATCGTGCCGCGACCCGGGATGTCCAGGCTGAGGAGCGCTGCGCGCACCCGCTCGTTGTCCACCGAGCCCGCATCCTCGATCGCGGTGGCCAGCGTGAGCACCGCCGTGAACGTGCCGGCCGCGACCCCGCTCATCGGTCCGTGGAACTGCTGCTGGTACAGGTCCATGATGGCCGCGGCGGCCGGGTTGCGGTTGGCGGCCTCCGGCGCCCAACCGGTGCTGAAGAGCAGGCCGTCGGCGGCAGGGCCCACGGCCTTGAGCGCCGCCGGCTGGAACCCGGCACCGAGCCCGAGGATCGTCGGTGGCCGGTAGCCGGGCGTCCCGAACGCCCTCACGATCTTCTGGGCGTCGACGGTGGAGGTGGCAACCAGGAAGACCGCATCGGGCCGCTCGGCACGGATCCGCTGGACCGACGCGGCGGGATTCGGGCCCGCTCCCGGCGCGAAGCTGACGCCACCGCGCGGGACCACCTCGTACCCGCCTTCGTCGGCGAGCGTACTGGCGGTGGCGGCGGCGCCGTTGCTCGGCGCGTCGTCCGCGTAGAGGATGCCGATCCGCCTGGCCCCCACGCCCACCTTCCGCTTAAGCGCCGAGAAATCCGCCTCGCTGAGCAGTCGGTCGGTGGGGCCGGTGCGGAAGAACCAGTCAAGGCCCCGTTCGGTCAGGAACCCGGCGGCGGAGTCGCCGTTCAGGAACGGGATGCTGAGGCGCTCGGTTCGCTGGCTGGCCGCGGCGGTCACGTCCGGGGCGTAGGCACCGACAAGCCCGACGACCTGCTGGTCGGTAAGGCGGACGGCGGCGGTGGCGGCCGTATCGGGATTGTTCGTCGCGTTCGCGGGAATGATCTTGACGGCTCCGTCCCGGAACTCCTGCAGGCCGAGGTCCGACATCCGCACCGAGCCGCCTTGGCCGTTGAGCAGCCCGGCCGCGAACTCGGCGCCGTGCAGCGCATCGGCGCCGGCGGCGGCGTTGGGCCCGGACAACGGCGCCAGCAGGCCGATCTTGACCTCGCCCAGGGGCGTCCGTTCCTGGCGCGGGGCGGTAGTGCACGAGGCGGCCACGACCACGACGGCGGCGAGCAGGAAACGGGACCAAGCGCGCATATCAGCTATCTCACCAGATCGGGAGCACTTCCAGCTTGACGCGCTAGATTGCGATGGGTAACGAGATGGTGTCAACTTCTCGCGGACCAAGTCCACGAGGGTCGCGCTTCGCCACTCGCCCCCCGTTCGCGTAGAACCCCCACGACCCACACAAGCAACGCAAGAGCTAGCCAGCTGGATATAATCCGGCGCCTGGCACCGGGAACCCCGCTCCGCTGCCGGCATCGCGCCAGCACGCCTCTAGACGGAAGAGGTTGTGACACGTGAGTCAGACACGGCGACAGGTCGAGGAAACCTTCGACGAGCCCCGACGACCCGATCCGGCGAGTCGTGCTCCGGGCGCTCGGGACAAGGGTGGCCGCGCCCTCAGGTTGCGCAACTGGCGCGTCCGCTCGAAGCTCACCGCCGTCCTGGTGATCCCCGCGGTGGCGTTCCTAGGGGTGGCCGGCTTCGGCATCAGCTCGTCGGTCCGCAACGCCCAGCAGTTCGACCGCGGGAGCCGTCTGGCCCAGCTCGGGCGACAGGTCACCGCGCTCGCGCACGAGCTGCAGTCGGAGCGTGACCGCACCGCCGGCTACATCGAGAGCGGGCGGACGGCTGGCACAAGGGACCTCACCCAGGAGCAGAAGACCGTCGACCAGGCCGCGTCCGACTACCGTGAGGCCGAGGGCCGCCTCGCCGGAGGGCTGGGGTCGCGCATCGAAGCCAGGTTGGACGCCGTGCGGGCCGGGCTCGACGAGCTCGGCGAGCTGCGGACCGCGGTCACGTCGGGGTCGCTGACGGAGCGGGCCATCTTCGCCGGGTACTCGCGCATCGTCGACGCGTTGCTGGACGTGGACCTCGAGATCGCCCAGCCCGGCGGGGACGAGGATCTGGCGCAGAGCGTCCGGGCGTTCAACGACCTCTCGCGGGCCAAGGCGGTCACCGCCGAGGTTCGCGGGACCCTCTTCGCCATCGCGTACCGGGGAGGCTTCGCCTTCGGCGAGTTCCAGGAATTCGCGGACCTGATCGCGCAGCAGCAGGCCGCGCTCGACCAGTTCCAGACCGACGCCAACGAGCAGCAGCGGGCCCTGTTCGCCAACGGTGTGCGGGGGCAGGCGGTCCTGAACGCGTTGCGGATCCAGGAGGACGCCCTCAACAACCAGTCCAGCGCCAGGCTGGGCGTCGACCCGTCGCAGTGGTTCGCGGCGACCACCACCGAGCTCGAGCTGATGCGGGGGGTCGAGTCCCAGCTTCTCGACGGCGTCGTCGGGCAGAGCCAGGACCTCGCCTCGGCGGCGCGACGTAGCTCGCTGGTGGACGGCCTGCTGATCCTTGCGATCCTGGGGATTGCCCTGCTCGCCCTGCTGGTGGTCGCCCGCTCGATGGCGGGCCCGCTGCAGCGGCTGCGCTCCCGTGCCCTGGAGGTCGCCGAGCACCGCCTCCCGGAGGCCGTCGAACGGTTGCGGACCTCCGAGGGCGGCAGCCTGGACGTCCCCGTGGAGCCGATCGGCATCGGCTCCCGCGACGAGATCGGCCAGGTCGCCCAGGCGGTCGACGAGATCCAGCAGGTGGCGGTCAGGCTGGCCACCGAGCAGGCCGCCCTGCGCCAGTCGATCGGCGACATGTTCACCAACCTGG
>DASQWY010000451.1:0-3999 GCA_035640005.1 Actinomycetes bacterium | reverse complement strand
TGCTGCCGCGCGGCGCCCGCCGCCACCTGCTGGCCATCTACGGCTTCGCCCGGCTGGTCGACGACCTCGGCGACGAAGCGACCGGCGACCGGCTCGCCCTGCTCGACCAGGTCGAGGAGGACCTCGAACTGGTCTGGGAGGGGCGACCCAGCCACCCGGTGCTGGTCGCGCTGGCGCCGACGGTGCGCACCCTGGGGCTGCCCGCCGACCCGTTCCGCCGCCTGATCGCCGCCAACCGCCAGGACCAGGTGGTGCGCTGCTACCCTACCTACGCCGACCTGCTCGCCTACTGCGAGCTGTCCGCCAACCCGGTCGGGCACCTGGTGCTGCACGTGTTCGGGGCCGCCAGCCCGGAGCGGCTACGGCTGGCCGACGCGGTCTGCACCGCCCTGCAGCTCACCGAGCATTGGCAGGACGTCGCCGAGGACCTCGCCCGCGGGCGGGTGTACCTGCCCCAGGAGGACCTGGCCCGCTTCGGCTGCCGCCCCGCCGACCTGGCCGCCCCACCGGCCGGGCCCGCCGTGCGCCTGCTGCTCCGCTTCCAGGTGCGCCGGACCGCCGCCCTGCTCGACCAGGGCGCCCCCCTGATCGGCACCCTGGCCGGCACCGCCCGCCTGGCCGTGGCGGGCTACGTGGCCGGCGGCCGGGCCGCGCTGGCCGCGATCGGCGCCGCCGGCTACGACGTGCTGGCCGGCCCGCCCAGGCCGACCCGTCCGCGGCTGGCCAGGGAGGCCCTGGCCGCGCTGGTGAGAGGGAGGTGAGCCGCGTGGACCCGGAGGCCGCCTACCGGCACTGCCAGCGGGTGACCTGGGAGCGCGCCCGCAACTTCTCCTACGGCATCCGGCTGCTGCCGCCGCCCAAGCGCCGGGCCCTGTGCGCGGTGTACGCGATGGCCCGCCGCGTCGACGACATCGGCGACGGCGAGCTGCCGACCGAGGAGAAGCTCGACCGCCTGCGGCGGGTCCAGGCGGCCTTCGCCCAGCTGGCCGACGGCTCCGACCCGGTGGCGGTCGCCCTGGCCGACGCCGCGGCGCGGTTCCCGATCCCGCTGGCCGCGTTCGAGGAGCTGGTCGACGGGGTGGAGCTGGACGTGCAGGGGGCCAGCTACGTGAGCTTCGACGAGCTGCTGCACTACTGCCGCTGTGTGGCCGGGTCGATCGGCCGGCTGTCGCTGGGGGTGTTCGGCTCCCGCGACGCGGCCATGGCGCCCGCCCTGGCCGACGCGCTGGGGGTGGCCATGCAGCTGACCAACATCCTGCGCGACCTGGTCGAGGACGCCGCGGCGGGCCGGGTCTACCTGCCCAAGGAGGACCTGGCCCGGTTCGGCTGCGAGGGCGGCCTGGGCGGCCCGCGCGCCGCGGCGGAGGGCTTCCCTGCCCTGGTCGGCTTCGAGGTCGGCCGGGCCGAGCGCTGGTTCGAGCGGGGCCTGCGGCTGCTGCCGTTGCTGGACCGGCGCAGCGCCGCCTGCGTGGCGGCCATGTCCGGCATCTACCGGGCGCTGCTGGCGCGGATCGCCCGCCGGCCCGAGGCGGTGCTGCAGGGCCGGGTGTCGGTGCCGGCCTGGGAGAAGGCGGCCATCGCGGCGCGCAGCCTGGCGGGGGCGGGCCGGTGAGCATGGGCACGCCTGACCGGCCGGTGGCGGTGGTCGGCGGCGGGCTGGCCGGCATCGCGGCCGCGCTGGCCGTCGCCGACGCCGGCGTGCCGGTCACGCTGCTGGAGGCCCGCCCCCGCCTCGGCGGCGCCACCTTCTCGTTCCGGCGCGCCGGCATGGAGGTCGACAACGGCCAGCACGTCTTCCTGCGCTGCTGCACCGCCTACCTGGGCCTGCTGCAGCGGCTGGGGGTCGGCCACCTGGTGGCGCTGCAGCCCCGCCTGGCCATCCCGGTGCTCACCCCGGGCGGGCAGGTCGGCTGGCTGCGCCGGAGCGGCCTGCCGGCCCCGCTCCACCTGGCCGGCACGCTCGCCCGCTACCCCTTCCTCTCCTGGCCGGAGCGGCTGCGCGCGGCCCGGGCGGCGGCCGCGCTGCGGCGCCTGGACCCGGCCGACGGCCGCCTGGACCGCCAGACGTTCGGGCACTGGCTGGCCGCCCACGGACAGCGGGCCCGCGCCGCCGAGGCCCTCTGGGACCTGCTGGCCCGGCCGGCGCTGAACCTGCCGGCCGGGGCGGCGTCGCTCGCCCTGGCCGTCAAGGTCTTCCGCACCGGGCTGCTGGACGCCCGCGACGCCGCCGACCTTGGCTGGCCGCTGGTGCCGCTGGCCCGCCTGCACGGCGAGCCAGCCGGCCGGGCCCTGGCCGCGGCCGGCGTCCAGGTGCGGCTGGCGGAGCCCGTCGCCGCGGTCGAGGCGGACGCCGACGGCCTCTGGCTGCGGGCCGCCGGCCGGCGGCTGGCCGCCGCGGCCGTGGTGCTCGCCGTGCCCCACGGCCAGGCCGCCCGGCTGCTGCCGGCGGCCGCCCTGCCGCAGCCGGGGCGCCTGACCCGCCTGGGCGACTCCCCGATCGTCGACGTCCACGTGGTGTACGAGCGGCCGGTGACCGACCTGGCGTTCGCGGCCGGCCTGGGCACGCCGGTGCCGTGGGTGTTCGACCGCACCGCCGCGTCCGGGCTGGAACGGGGCCAGTACCTGGTGGTGTCGGTCTCGGCGGCCGACGCCGAGGCCGACCGGCCCACCGCCCAGCTCCGCGCCCGCTACCTGCCCGCCCTGGCGGAGTTGTTCCCGGCGGCCCGCGGCACGCGGGTGGTCGACTGCTTCGTGACCCGGGAGCGGGCGGCCACCTTCCGGCAGGCCCCGGGGACGGCCGCGCTGCGACCGCCGGCCAGGACCGGGGTGCCCGGCCTGGTCCTGGCCGGGGCCTGGACGGCCACCGGCTGGCCGGCCACCATGGAGGGCGCGGTGCGCAGCGGCCTGGCCGCCGCCCGCGAGGCGCTGCTCGCGCTGGGCCGCTCCCGCAACCTCCCGCCGCCGGGCTCCAGCGCGTTGCGGCCCGACGGCGGGCGCGCGCCGGAGGTGGCCGCGTGAGCGCGCCGGCACCGACCGCGTTGGCGCGGGCGCGGGCGCTGGCCGGGCCCGCGCTGGCGACGGCGGTCGGACGGCTCGATCCCGACCTGGCCCGGGTGGCCTCCTACCACCTCGGGCTGGCCACCGCCGCCGGCCGGCCGGGCCCGGCCGGCGGCGGCAAGGCGATCCGCCCTGCCCTGGCGCTGCTGTCGGCCGAGGCGGCCGGGGCGGCGGCGGCCAGCGGCGTGCCCGGAGCGGTCGCCGTCGAGTTGGTCCACAACTTCTCGTTGCTCCACGACGACCTGATGGACGGCGACCGGCAACGCCGGCACCGCCCGACTGCCTGGACGGTGTTCGGGCCCTCCCTGGCCATCCTGGCCGGCGACGCCCTGCTCTCCCTGGCCACCGGGGTGCTGCTGGCGGTGCCGGCGGGCGAGGTGGCGGCTCGCCGCCTGGCCGACGCGACCGACCGGCTGATCGCCGGCCAGGCCGCCGACCTGGCCTTCGAACGCCGGCTGGACGTGACCGTCCAGGAGTGCCTGGCCATGGCTGGCGACAAGACCGGCGCCCTGCTGGCCTGCGCGGCCTGCATCGGCGCCGAGCTGGCCGGGGCCGGGCCGGCGCTGCTGGACGCCCTGGCCGGGTTCGGCGCCCACCTGGGCCTGGCCTTCCAGGCGGTCGACGACCTGCTCGGCATCTGGGGCGACCCCCAGGTGACCGGCAAGCCGGCCGGCAGCGACTTGCGCCAGGGCAAGAAGACCCTGCCGGTGGCGTTCGCGCTGGCCGCCGGCGGGCCGGCCGCCGGCCGGCTGGCCGGGCTGCTGTCCGGCGGCCGGCCGCGCGACGACGAGGAGGTGGCCCTGGCCGCCAAGCTGGCCGAGGAGGCCGGCGGCCGCGACCGCACGGCGGCCGAGGCCGCCCGCCAGCTCGACCTGGCCCTGGCCCGCCTGGCGGCCGCCACCATGCCGGCGGTGGCCCGGGCCGGCCTGGCCGAGCTGGCCC
>DASQWY010000450.1:0-2591 GCA_035640005.1 Actinomycetes bacterium | reverse complement strand
GGCCACGTACAGGCGCGCCCGCAGCTGCGTCGGCCGGCCGTCGCCGCCGGGCGCGCCGCCCATGCCCGCCCAGCCGCCGGCGAACCCGGGCGGCCCGGCCATGCCCGCCTCGACGCGCTCCACCCGCTCGACCCCGTCGATGGCGCCGAGCGCGGCGAGCAGCTCCTCGGCGGGCGTGCCGTCGCCGGGGGCGACCGTCACCTCCAGGGTGGTGCTGCCCGGCAGCCCGCGGGTGAGCGCCTCCGGGGTGTCGAGCGCCAGCAGCTTGCCGTGGTCCATGATCCCCACCCGGTCGGCCAGCTCGGTCGCCTCGTCCATGTCGTGGGTGGTGAGCACCACGGTCACGCCGCGGCCCCGCAGGTCGCGCACCCGGTCCCAGACGAACAGCCGGGCGGCCGGGTCCAGTCCGGTGGTCGGCTCGTCCAGGAACAGCACCTGCGGGGCGTGCATCAGCGCCCTGGCGACCATCACCCGCTGGGTCTGGCCGCCGGAGAACATGTCGACCTTGTCGTCGGCCCGGTCCGCCAGGCCGAACTCCTCCAGCAGCTGCTCGGCGCGGCGGTTGCGCACCCCGGCCGGCACCCCGTGGTAGGCGGCGTGGAACAACAGGTTGCGGCGGATCGACAGGGAGCGGTCGAGGTTGTTGCGCTGCGGCACGACCGCGACCAGGCGGCGGGCGCGGACCGGGTCGGCGCCGACGTCGACCCCGCCGATGCAGGCGACCCCGCCGGTGCGCTTCACCCGGGTGGTCAGGATGCCGACGGTGGTGGTCTTGCCCGCCCCGTTCGGTCCCAGCAGGCCGAAGACCTCACCCGGCGCGACCGCGAACGACACGCCGTCGACGGCGTTCACCCGGCTCTTGGGGTAGCGCTTGACCAGGTCCCGCACCTCGACCGCCGGGCCCGCCCCGGCGCCCGCCTGCTCACGCTCCATGAACACCTCCGATCGAGCCTCGGTCCCCCCAAGCCTAGACCCTGCGGGGACGCGACCGGATCGCGCCGTGCCGGTGGTTCGCCCCGCCAACGCCGGCCGCTGCGAAATCGTTACCGCTGGTGAAACTTGCGCCGCAGGCGCGCGCATCTCAATATTTCGTGCGATCTGCACGCCCGGGCAGGATGTTTCCCCCGCGTATCAGCCTGCCATTTCGGCTATATCGACCCGTTCGCACCTCGAGCAGGGAGCTGGACCACCGATGACCAGGCTGCTGGACTACCTGCCGCGCGGCAACACCCTGGACGACAGCGCATGGAGGAGACGTCACCGGTTCCTGCAGTGGGTGCTGCTGCTGCACCTGCCGTCGCTGTTCCTGTTCGGTCTGGCGCTGCACCACGGCCTGGAGACCACCACGGCGGTGCTGGTCGCGCCGGCGGTCTGCCTGCTGCTCGGCCGGGCGGTCACCCACCGGCGGCTGGCGTCGTTCTTCATCACCGCCGGGCTGGTCTACTGCTCGGCCGCGCTGGTGGGGCTTTCCCGGGGCTCGATCGAAGCCCATTTCCACTTTTTCGTCATGATCGGCTTCATCGCGCTGTACCAGGACTGGGTGCCATTCCTGTGGAACATCGTCTTCACGGTGCTCAGCCACGGCCTGGGGTCGGTGTGGCAGACCAACCTGATCTTCAACCACCCGTCCGGGCAGACCAACCCGTGGGTGTGGTCGGGCATCCACGGCGCGGCCGTGCTGGCCGCCTGCGTCGGCGTGGTGGTCTTCTGGCGGACCACCGAGCTGGAGCAGCGCAAGGCGCTGGACCTGACCACGCAGCTGGCCGACGCCGAGATCGGCCGCCGCCGCTTCACCTCCGACCTGCTGGTCAACCTGGCCCGCCGCAACCAGAGCATGCTGTACCGGCAGCTGGACATCATCAACCAGCTGGAGGAGCAGGAGCACGACCCGGACGCGCTCTCCGAGCTGTTCCGCCTGGACCACCTGGCCACGCGCATCCGGCGCAACGCCGAGAGCCTGCTGGTGCTGTCGGGCGAGGAGCCGCCCCGCGCCTGGGGCGAGCCGGTGCTGCTGCTGGACGTGGTGCGCGCGGCCATCGCCGAGACCGAGGACCTGGACCGGGTGATCTTCTCGGTCGACGAGCGGCTGGCGGTCAACGGCCGCACCGTGACCGACCTCACCCACCTGCTGGCCGAGCTGATGGAGAACGCGGTGCGCTTCTCCCCGCCGGAGGCCAGCGTCACCGTGCGCACCCGGCCGTACCTGCAGAACCCCGGCGCGCACGTGCTCACCGTGGAGGACTGGGGCGTCGGCATGCCGCCCGAGGAGCTCGCCGTCGCCAACGACCTGCTCGCCCATCCCCGCGAGGTCGACCTGTCGGTGTCGCAGCGGCTGGGGCTGCACGTGGTCGCCCGGCTCGCCCAGCGCCACGACCGCGTGCTTGGTCAGCAGGGCGACCTCGCCGGTCTCGGCGTCGTCGAGCTCGGTGTAGTCGCTGACGTGTCGGTAGGGGCACACCATCAGGTGACCGGAGTTGTACGGATAGAGGTTGAGCACCGCGTAGCTCACCGCGCCGCGGGCCGTGATCAAGCCCTCTTCGTCGGTCAGCTTAGGGATCTCGCAGAACGGGCAGTCGTCGCCCGCGCGGCCG
>DASQWY010000449.1:0-3880 GCA_035640005.1 Actinomycetes bacterium | reverse complement strand
CTCCCTATCCAGATTCCCTCGGGCGTCGAGCTCGACCTGGACGGCGACACCGTCACCGTCACCGGGCCGAGGGGCCGCCTGAGCCAGCGGGTGCCGCCGCCCATCGAGGTGGAGCGCGAGGGCGACGTCCTCCAGGTCAAGCGGCCGGACGACGAGCGCGACAACCGCGCCCTGCACGGGCTCACCCGCTCGCTGCTGGCGAACATGGTCGAGGGCGTCACCAACGGTTTCGAGAAGCGGCTCGAGATCCAGGGCGTGGGCTATCGTGTCCAGGCCCAGGGCAACGACCTGGTGTTCAGCCTCGGCTACTCGCACCAGGTCCCGGTCAAGGCCCCGGAGGGCATCTCCTTCGAGGTCGCCACGCCGACCCGCTTCTCTGTGAAGGGCATCGACAAGCAGCAGGTCGGCCAGGTGGCCGCGGAGATCCGCCAGCTGCGGAAGCCCGATCCCTACAAGGGCAAGGGCATCCGCTACGCGGGCGAGGTGGTCCGCCGCAAGGCCGGGAAGACCGCCAAATGACATCTGTGAAAGGAAGCACCTGATGGACACCGCTCGGGCGAGGCGCGAGGCGCGCCTGCGGCGCCACGGCCGCGTCCGGCGCCACGTGGCTGGGACGGATCAGCGGCCGCGGCTGGCCGTGTTCCGCTCCAACCGGCACATCTACGCCCAGATCATCGACGACAGCGCCGGCCGCACGCTGGCGGCGGCCACCTCGGTGGCCCTGCCGGGCGAGGGCAACAAGCGCGACGACGCCAGGCGCGTCGGCAGCGAGCTCGCCCGCCTGGCCAAGCAGGCCGGCGTCTCCGCGGTCGTGTTCGACCGCGGAGGGTACAAATTCCATGGCCGCGTCCAGGCGCTGGCCGAAGCGGCCCGGGAAGGTGGGTTGGACTTTTGAACGGCAGACGAGGAGGCGGCTCGATGGGAGGTCCCGCGCGCCGGGGCCAGGGTGGACAGGGCAACCGCCCGCCCCGCGACGACCGCGGTGGCCCGGGCCGGGACGATTCCCCCAAGTCGCAGTTCGAGGAGCGGGTCGTCGCGATCAACCGCGTGGCCAAGGTCGTCAAGGGCGGCCGGCGCTTCTCGTTCACCGCGCTGGTCGTGGTGGGCGACGGCAACGGCAAGGTGGGCGTGGGCTACGGCAAGGCCCGCGAGGTCCCCTCGGCGATCCAGAAGGGCGTCGAGGTCGCCAAGAAGAACTTCTTCGCGGTGCCGATGATCGGCAGCACCATCCCGCACGAGGTGTTCGGCCAGGACGCCGCCGCCAAGGTCCTGCTCAAGCCGGCCTCGCCGGGCACCGGCGTGATCGCCGGCGGCCCGGTGCGCCACGTGCTCGAGGCGGCCGGGGTGTCGGACGTGCTCACCAAGTCGCTGGGCTCCTCCAACCCGATCAATATCGTGCACGCCACCGTGGCCGGGCTGAAGCAGCTCAAGCGGCCCCAGGAGCTGGCGGACCGCCGCGGGCTGGACCTGGCCGAGATGTCGCCGATCACCGTCGCCCGCGTCAAGGCCGCGGCCGCGGCGCGCGCGGCCCGCGGGCCCAGGGAGGAGTCGGCATGAGCCGCCTCCGCGTCACCCAGGTCCGCTCGGTCATCGGGCGCCCCAAGCCGCAGCGTGACACCATCAGGTCACTGGGCCTGAAGCGGATGCACGACGTCGTGGTCAAGGAGGACCGCCCCGAGATCCGCGGCATGCTGTTCAAGGTCTCCCACCTGGTGAAGGTGGAGGAGGTACCCGAGTGAAGCTGCACCACCTACGTCCCGCCCCCGGCGCGCGGACCGACCGCGTCCGCAAGGGCCGCGGCGACGCCTCGGGCAAGGGCAAGAGCGCCGGCCGGGGCACCAAGGGCTCGAAGGCCAGGCAGACGATGCGCCTCGGCTTCGAGGGCGGCCAGATGCCGCTCCAGCGTCGCCTGCCCAAGCTGCGCGGGTTCAACCGCCCGAACAAGGTCCACTGGTCGGTCGTCAACCTCGACCGGCTCGGCGCCGCGTTCCCCAAGGGCGGCAGCGTCGATCCCGACGCCCTGGTCCAGGCTGGTCTGGCCCGCAAGAACACCCCGGTGAAGATCCTCGGGGACGGGGAGCTGTCCGCGCCCCTGCAGATCCGGGCGCACGCCTTCTCGTCCACCGCCGCCGAGAAGATCGCCGCCGCCGGCGGCACCGTCGAGGTCGTCTAGGAGGTCGGGTCGGGATGCTTTCGGCCTTTCGCAACGCGTTCAAGGTCCCCGACCTTCGGGGCAAGATCTTCTTCACGGTGGCCATGATCGCGGTCTACCGGCTGGGCTCGTACCTGCCCGTGCCCGGGGTGGACTTCAAGGCTGTCCACGACTTCCTGAACAGCGCGGGGGCGCAGAACAACAGCGCCTTCACGCTGATCAACCTGTTCTCCGGAGGCGCCCTCACCCAGTTCGCGGTGTTCGCGCTGGGCATCATGCCCTACATCACCTCGTCGATCATCATGCAGCTGCTCGGGGTGGTCATCCCCCGGCTGGAGCAGCTCCAGAAGGAGGGCGAGTCCGGGCGCAAGCGGATCCAGCAGATCACCCGCTACGTCACCGTCGGCCTCGCCGTCCTGCAGTCGGCCGGCATCGTGGAGCTCGCCCACAACGGCCAGCTCCTGCCGAACGTCGACATCTTCCCCGGCCTCAACCCGCCGCGGTTCGCGCTGGCGGTGCTGACCCTGACCGCGGGGACCGCGCTGATCATGTGGCTGGGCGAGCTGATCACCCAGCGCGGCGTCGGCAACGGCATGTCGGTGCTGATCTTCACCGCGATCGTCGCGCGGCTGCCGAGCGAGGGCGCCAGCATCCTGCGGGTCAACAAGGGCTTCGTGTTCGGCCTGGTCTGCTTCCTCGGACTGCTGATCATCGTGGCCGTGATCTTCGTCGAGCAGGCCCAGCGCCGCATCCCGGTGCAGTACGCCAAGAGGCAGGTGGGCCGGCGCATGTACGGGGGCTCGTCCACCTACATCCCGCTCAAGGTCAACCAGGCCGGCGTTATCCCGATCATCTTCGCGTCGAGCCTGCTGTACCTGCCGACCCTGCTCGCCTCGATCGTGAACCGGCCCTGGCTCACCGACCTGAACACGCGCTTCTTCCAGTCGGGAGCCCACCCGGTCTACGCGATCAGCTACTTCCTGATGATCATCGCGTTCGCGTACTTCTACAACTCGATCGCGTTCAACCCGGTCGACACGGCCGACAACATGCAGAAGTACGGTGGCTTCATCCCCGGCATCCGGCCGGGGCGGCCGACCGCCGCGTACCTCAACCACACGCTGACCCGGATCACCCTGCCCGGCTCGCTGTTCCTGGCCAGCGTCGCCCTGCTGCCGATCATCGCCCTGGCCGTCGCCCAGGTGCAGCAGTTCCCCTTCGGCGGCACCGCCATCCTGATCACCGTCGGCGTGGGCCTGGAGACCATGAAGCAGATCGAGTCGCAGCTGCTGATGCGCAACTACGAAGGGTTCCTGCGTTGACGACGACCAGCGGGGGCGGACCGGGGGGAGGCGTGCCTTGCGCGTCGTGCTGATCGGCCCGCCCGGGGCCGGCAAGGGCACCCAGGCGGTCCGTATCGCCGAGCACTTCGGCTGTGCCGACGTCGCCACCGGCGACATCTTCCGGGCCAACGTGGCCGAGGGCACCCCCCTGGGGCGCACCGCCCAGGCGTACATGGACCGTGGCGACCTGGTGCCCGACGAGGTCGTGATCGCCATGGTGATGGACCGCCTGGCCGAGCCCGACTGCGGCGCCGGCTTCGTGCTCGACGGGTTCCCGCGCACGGTGGCGCAGGCCGAGGCGCTGGACCGGCGCCTGGCCGAGCTGGAGACCCCGCTGGACGCGGCGCTGAACTTCGAGGTGACCGAGGAGGAGCTGTTCCGCCGG
>DASQWY010000448.1:0-3543 GCA_035640005.1 Actinomycetes bacterium | reverse complement strand
CCGACCCGCCGCAGCGGCCAGTACTCCTCCGCGAAGAAGTCCCGGAACTCCCGCTCATCCGCTCCCATGGCACTACCTTGACGCGATTGCGAGCTGCGCGGTTGCGGTGATTCCGGTAGCCACCTCCGTCCCACCCGACCTCGTGACCGCTGACACCAGGGCGTGGTGACGGCGGTCATAGGGGGAACGGGGGCGGCCGGACGATCATGGCGTCGTTCACGACCCGGCGAGATGGGGGGATCCGATGGGGGAGCGGAGTGCGCTGGCGGAGCTGTCGGCAAGGTTCGAGCAGGCCACGGCGGAGCTGACCATCCCGGAGGTGACCGGTCCGGCGACGTCGCGGCGGCTGGCGGACATCGCGGCGCAGGCGGGGCTGGCGGCGTTCTTCGGCACGATCGCGTTCGTGGGCGAGAATTCCAGCGGCGCCTTCGAGGTGCAGTTCAACGACACCGCCAGCAACACCGGCTACTCGTCGTTCTGGCCGCAGTGGGCCTTCGAGCTGGCCAAGGCGGCGCTGCTCGGCGGCAAGAACGTGCTCGTGCTCGCCAACGGCGACCCGTTCGGGAGCAACCTGGTCAGCGTGCTGGTGTTCGCCTGACGCCGGCGACCGCCTGGCGGAACCGGGCCAGCTGCTCCGGCCCGCTACTTCGGCGGCAGGGTCCGGACGTAGCCGAGCGCGTCCTCGACCCAGGCGTCGAGGGCGTCGTCGTCCTCCAGCGCGGCCGGCTCGACCTGCAGCCAGCCCTTCATCGGGCGGCTGCTGAAGTCGAACAGGTGGGCGCCGGGGCGCCGCAGCGCGGCGTCGGTGGCGTCGGGACCGACC
Organism: Actinomycetes bacterium; assembly: GCA_035640005.1. Classification (GTDB taxonomy): domain Bacteria; phylum Actinomycetota; class CALGFH01; order CALGFH01; family CALGFH01; genus DASQWY01. The sequence goes on along the minus strand of DASQWY010000448.1, from coordinate 2,720 downwards.
CGGGCGATCAGCTCCTCGCCCATCACCCCGACGCACATGTTGCCGTCCACCAGGAACGCCAGGCCGCCGAACATCTTCCGCTCGGCGACCCGTTCGGCGCCGAGCCGCTCGCGCAGCCGCTGCGCCAACCCCTCGTCGAACGCCATGCGCCGGAGCCTACACCGCAGCCCGGACGGCGGGGAGCACCTCGCGGGCCAGGCGCTCGGCCTGCTCGGCGGCGCCGGGCCCGGACGGCAGGAAGTTCATGGCGGTGAAGCCGAGCCCGACGAACCCGAGCAGCCGCTCGGCCACCGCGTCCGGGCCGCCGGACACCAGCGACGGCCGCGCCTCGGCCCGCTCGTCCACCCGCACCTCCAGGTTGTAGGCACAGGTGAGCTCGTCGGGGTCGCGGCCGGCCGCGGCGGCGGCCGCCAGCACCCGCTCGCGCATGGCGGTCACCCGCTCGGGGGGCGCGAAACCGAGCGACGGGATCCAGCCGTCGGCCAGCCGCCCGGTGACCGCCAGCGCGCGGTCGCCGTAGGTGCCGAGCCAGATCGGGATGCGACGCTCTGGCTTGGGTTCCACCTGGGCCTCGGCGGTCCGGTACAGCCGGCCGTCGAAGCTGAAGCGGGGCCGCGACCACAGGCCACGGATGATCTGGACGGCCTCCTCCATGCCCTCGACCTTGTCGCGCGGCGAGCGCGCGCCCAGGCCGAACGCCTCGAACTCCTCGTCGGCGTAGCCGCCGCCGAGCCCCAGGATCAGCCGGCCGCCCGACAGCCGGTCGAAGGTCTCGGCCATCTTCGCCAGCACCGGCGGCGGCCGGTAGGGGGTGCCGAGCACCCGGCTGGCCACGCGGATCCGCGAGGTCCCGGCGGCGATCCACGACAGCATCGTCCAGGTCTCGTGGCTCGGCTGCGCGCCGTGCAGGTGGTCGGAGGCGGACACGAAGTCGAAGCCGAGCGCCTCGGCGGCGCGCGCCGCGGCCACCGGGTCGGCGGCGGGCGCCGCCGAGGTCGGCACGTTCAGCCCGAACAGCAGCTCAGCCATGCGCCCTCCTCACGAGGTCAGGCCGTTCACGATCAGCCAGGCGCCGAGGCAGGCCAGTACCGCTGCCAGCGCCCGGCGGACCAGGCGCGCGACCCGGTCGCCGGCGCGGCGGACGCCGAGCCCGCCGAGCAGCACCACCGCGCCGTCGCCGATGCTCGTGCCGGCCACCAGCGCCAACGCCAGCAGCAGCGCCCGGCCCCTGCCGCCCTGCTGGCTGGCGGAGGCGAGCAGCGGGGAGGCCACCACCGCCAGGAACAGCCAGGCCCCGGAGTTCAGCAGCACCGCCAGCGCCCCGCGGGCGGCCGGCGGCAGGCTGCGCCGCCCCGGCGCCGCCCCCTCGATCGCCGGCCCGGAGCGGAAACCGTCCGCGGCCAGCCACAGCAGCAGCCCGCCGCCGGCCACCTTGAGCACCCGCAGGGCAGCGCCGCTCGGCGGCGCCAGCGACAGGCCCAGCGCCAGGCACACCAGCAGCAGGCCGAAGGCGACCTTGGTGCCGGCGAACGCCCGCAGGCCCCTTGGGACCCCGCCGCTGACCGCCTCCGACAGCAGCACCGCTTGCACCGGCCCGGGCGCGCCCGCCAGCGCGATCCCCAGGCCCAGGCCGGCCATGACCGGCGAGAGGGCCACCGACGCCATGCCCGCCTCCTGATCCTTCGCAACGCAAAGTTTGCGTAGCGAAGGATACACTGTCGTGGCCATGAAGACCGAGCTGAGCGAGACCGAGCTTCGGGCCTGGCAGGCGCTGCTGCACGCCCACCACCAGGTGACCCGGAAGCTCGACGCCGAGCTGCGCGAGGAGCACGGCCTCCCGCTCGGCGCCTACGACGTGCTGCTGCGGCTGGCGCGGGCGCCGGAGCAGCGGTTGCGCATGACCGAGCTGGCCGAGCGGGTGCTGCTGTCGCCGAGCGGGCTCACCCGGGTGGTGGACCGGCTGGTCGCCGACGGGCTGGTGCGGCGGGACCGCTTCCAGGGCGACGCGCGGGTGACCATGGCCCGGCTGACCTCACGGGGACGCCAGCGCCTGCGCCGGGCGGCCCGGACGCACCTGCGGGGCATCCGCGAGCACTTCACCGGCCGGCTCAGCCAGGCGCAGCTCGACGCCGTGGCCGCGGCGCTGGAGGCGATCACCGGCCCCCACCGGCCGCACTGAGCGGGTCAGGTCGCCGGCGCGGCCGCCCCGGCGCGGCCCGCCCGCTCCGGCTGCTGGGGGCTCGCGCAGGGCAGCAGCACCACCGGCACCGGGGCGCGCGCCAGGATCTCGCGGGCGACCAGGTCGCGGTGCTCGGCGAGCTCCTGCGACCAGGACAGGGCGATCAGGTCGGCGCCGTGCTCGGTGGCGACCTCGAGGATGCCCTCGACCGGCGGGCCGGCGCGCAGCTCCAGCTCGACCTCGGGCGCCGGGTCCCAGCGGGCGAGGAACTCGTGCGCCCACGCCTGGGCGTCGTGCGCGGGACGGTCCCAGAAGCGGGGGGCGTTGGCCTCGTCGAACACGTGCACGACCAGCAGCCGGATGCCGGCGCCGCCGAGCCGCAGCAGCGCCTGCCTGGCCGCGGCCGACAGCTCCTCGGCGTCCTCCAGCGGCAGCACCAGCAGCTTCGGGTCGGTCGACGGGTCCAGGTGCGGGTTGGCCGGGACCACCACCACCGGCCTGGAGGCGCCGGCGGCGACCGCCAGGGCGGTCTCGCCGGCGG
>DASQWY010000447.1:0-3711 GCA_035640005.1 Actinomycetes bacterium | reverse complement strand
GGCGTTGCCGTGGCTGGCGCTCGCCGCCGGGCTGCTGCTGGTGGCGCTGGTCGGGGGGCAGCGGCAGCACCAGGGGGGGCCGCTGGACCCGTGCTCCTCCAAGCCGCTCGGGACCAAGGCCCTGGTGGAGGTGCTGGCCGGGCTGGGCGCGCGGGTGACCGTCTCCAGCGAGCCGCCGGCCGCCGGCGTGTCGACCGCGCTGCTGCTCAGCGACGACTTGGACCCGGGCCGGCGGGCCGCGCTGCTGGAATGGGTGCGCCGCGGCGGCGTGCTGGTGGTGGCCGACCCGGGCTCGGGGATCACCGACCGCAAGGTGGCTGGCTCCACCCGCGTCGGGCTGCTCGACGCCGAGCTGGAGCGCCGCTGCGACCTGCCCGCCCTGCGCGACGTCGGCCGGGTGTCTGCCCCCGGCGGGGTGGTGTTCCAGGTGCCGGACGGCGTCCAGGGCTGCTTCCCCAGGGGGAAGGGCGCCTGGCTGCTGGTCCAGCGGCTCCGGGCCGGCGCCGTGGTGCGGCTGGGCGGGGCCAGCGCGCTGGTCAACGAGCACCTGGGCGAGGCCGACAACGGCCTGCTGGTGGCCAGCCTGCTCGCCCCCGCCGAGGGCACCGCCGTGCGGGTGCTGCGGCCGCCGCTGCCCGGCGAGGGGAGCCGCAGCCTGGCCGACCTCATCTCGCCGCGGGTCAAGCTCGCCCTGCTGCAGCTGGCGGTCGCGTTTGTGGTGCTCGCCCTGTGGCGGGCGCGGCGGCTCGGGCGGCCGGTGGCCGAGCCGCAGCCGGTGCAGATCCCCGGCTCGGAGCTGGTCGTGGCCGTCGGCAACCTGCTGCAGCGGGCCCGCGGCCGCGGCCAGGCCGCCGGGCTGCTGGCCGACGACCTGCGCCGCGACCTGGCCGCGCGGCTCGGCCTGCCGCCCTCCGCCCCGCCCGACCAGGTCGCCGAGGCGGCCGCCGCCCGCACCGGCATCCCGCGGGAGCGGGCGCTGCGCGCCCTGGCGCCCGCCACCCCCCGCGACGAGGCCGAGCTCGTCGCCCTCAGCCAGGCCGTCGACGCCGTCCGCCGGGAGGTCGTCCGTGTCCGCTAGAAGCCCCCAGGCGCCCAGGGAGGCCGTGCTGCGCGTCCGCGAGGAGGTCGCCAAGGCGGTGGTCGGCCAGGACGGCGCCGTCTCCGGCCTGGTCGCCGCGCTGCTGGTCCGCGGCCACGTGCTGCTGGAGGGCGTCCCGGGGGTGGCCAAGACGTTGCTGGTCAAGACCATCGCCCGCAGCCTGGACCTGGACTTCAAGCGGGTGCAGTTCACCCCCGACCTGATGCCCTCCGACGTCACCGGGCAGGTCATCTTCGAGCAGCGGGACGGCTCCTTCCGGTTCCGCGAGGGCCCGGTGTTCACCAACCTGCTGCTGGCCGACGAGGTCAACCGGACCCCGCCGAAGACCCAGGCGGCGCTGCTGGAGTCCATGGAGGAGCGGCAGGTGTCGGTCGAGGGCCGCGCCCACCCGCTGCCCGAGCCGTTCCTGGTGGTGGCCACTCAGAACCCGGTGGAGTACGAGGGCACCTACCCGCTGCCCGAGGCGCAGCTGGACCGCTTCCTGTTCAAGCTGCTGGTCGGCTACCCCAGCGCCGACCAGGAGCAGGCGGTGCTGGCCCGCCACGACGCCGGCATGGACCCGCACGACCTGTCCACCCTGGGGGTGACCGCGGTCGCCGGGCGCGAGGACCTGGCCGCCGGCCGCAAGGAGGTCGCCGCCGTCCCGGTCGACCCGCGCGTGCAGGCCTACATTGTGGCGATCGCCCGGGCGACCAGGGAGTCGCCGTCGCTGGCCCTCGGGGTCTCCCCCAGGGGGGCGACCATGCTGCTGCACGCCGCCAAGGCGTGGGCGTGGCTGGCGGGCAAGCAGTACGTCACGCCCGACGAGGTCAAGGCGGTGGCCAAGCCGACCCTGCGGCACCGGGTCGAGCTGCGGCCCGAGGTGGAGCTGGAGGGCGTGACCGCCGACGGCGTGCTGGACGGCGTGCTCGCCTCGGTGCCGGTGCCGCGCTGACCATGCCGGTCCCGACCTGGCGCCTGGTCGCCGCGGCGGCGGTCGCCTCGCTGGTGGTGCTGCTGCTGCCGCTGCCGCCGCCGGCGGGGTTGTGGCTGGCCGACGGGGCGCTGCTGGCGGCCGCCGTGGCCGACTGGCTGCTGGCCGCCCGGCCCGCCGACCTGGACGTGGAGCGGGAGCTGCCGGGGATCGTGCGGCTCGGCGCGGAGGCCAGGGTGGTCTGGCGGGTCGCCGACCGCCGCGGCCGCGGGGCGGCCAGGCCGGTCAGGGTGCGGCTGGCCGACGAGCTGGCGCCGTCGCTGCGCGCCACCACCAGGCGTGCCCGGCTGCTGGTGCCGGCCAGGGGCCGGGCGAGCGCCGCCACCGCCATCCGCCCGGCCCGCCGCGGCCGCTTCGCCCCCGCCGAGGTGGTGCTGCGGGTGGAGGGCCCGCTCGGCCTGGCCGCCCGGCAGGGCCGCCGGCGGCTGCCGGGCGTGCTGCGCGTCTACCCGCCGTTCCACTCCCGGGACGAGGCGGAGCTGCGGGTGAACAAGGCGCGCATCCTGGAGGTGGGCCTGCGCTCCGCGCAGGGCCGCGGCGGCGGCACCGAGTTCGACTCGCTGCGGGAGTACGGGGTCGACGACGAGCTGCGGCGCATGGACTGGGCGGCCACCGCCCGCAGCGGCAAGCCGATCGTGCGCACCTACCGGGCCGAGCGCAACCAGACGGTGCTGGCGCTGCTGGACGCCGGCCGCACCATGGCCGGGCGGGTGGCCGAGGTGCCCCGCCTCGACCACGCCATGGACGCGGTGATGCTGCTGGTCGCGCTGGCCACCCGGCTCGGCGACCGGGCCGGCCTGGTCGCCTTCGACCGCGAGCTGCGGGCGGTGGTCGGCCCCGGCCACGCCCGCGACCAGCTGGGCCGGGTCACCGAGGCGATGTACGCGCTGCAGCCGCTGCTGGTGGAGAGCGACTACCGCGGCGCCTTCGCCGAGACCCTCGCCCGCTTCCGCCGCCGGGCGATGCTGGTGCTGCTCACCGAGCTGGCCGAGCAGGCGGTGGCCGAGACGCTGCTGCCGGCCCTGCCGCTGATCGCCCGCGACCACCTGGTGGTGGTGGCCAGCGTCAGCGACCCGCAGGTGCGCGGCTGGGCGCGGTCGACGCCGGCCGAGCCGGGCGCCGCCTACCGCAAGGCGGCCGCCACCGCCGCCCTGGCCGACCGGCGGCGCACCGTCGCCCGCCTGCGCGGCCTGGGCGCGGTGGTGGTCGACGCGCCACCCGGCAGGCTCGCCCCCGAGCTGGGCGACGCCTACCTGCGGGTCAAGGCCACCGGCCGGCTGTGAGGCGGCGGCCTCAGGCCCGGCCGTAGACGGGGACGGTGGCGCCGCTGGTCGGCAGCGACTCGTCGCCGCACAGGAAGCGGACCACCGCCGCGACCTGCTCGGGCGGCACCCACCGCGAGTGGTCGGCGTCGGGCTGCGCCGCCCGGTTGGCCGGGGTGTCGATCACGCTCGGCACCACCGCGTTGCAGCGGACCCCGTCGCGGCGGTACTCCACCGCGACCGCCTGCACCAGCGCGAGCACGGCCGCCTTGGAGGTGGCGTAGGCGGCCGCGCCGGAGAACGGCGCCAGCGCGGCCCGCGCCGACAGGCACACGATCGCCCCGCCGCCGGCGGCGATCAGGTGCGGCAGGGCGGCC
>DASQWY010000446.1:0-3739 GCA_035640005.1 Actinomycetes bacterium | reverse complement strand
AGGTGCACCTCGGAGTAGCGCTCGTCGTAGAACAGCTCCTGCCACTGGCGGACCATCCCGAGGTGGCCGTTGTTGAGGATCAGCACCTTGATCGGGATCCGCTCGGTGGTGCAGGTGGCCAGCTCCTGCGCGGTCATCTGGAAGCAGCCGTCGCCGTCGATGGCCACCACCAGCTCGTCGGGCCGGCCGACCTTGGCGCCCATCGCCGCCGGCACGGCGAAGCCCATGGTCCCCAGGCCGCCGGAGTTGATCCACGAGCGCGGCCGGCTGAAGCGCAGGTGCTGGGCGGCGTACATCTGGTGCTGGCCGACCCCGGCGACCACCACCGCCTGCCCGCCGGTCAGCTCGGCGACCCGGTCCACCACGTACTGCGGCTTCAGCGGCCCGTCGGCCCGCTGGTCGTAGCGGAACGGGAAGCGCTGCTTCCAGCCCTGGCAGGCCGCCACCCAGGCGGCGGTGTCGCCCGGCCCGGCCTCGGCCGCGGCGGCCCGGTAGCTGGCCAGCAGCTCCTCCAGCACCAGCTTGACGTCGCCGACGATCGGCACGTCGGCCGCGCGGTTCTTGCCGATCTCGGCCGGGTCGACGTCGGCGTGGACGACCTTGGCGTGCGGCGCGAAGGTGGCCAGCTGCCCGGTCACGCGGTCGTCGAAGCGCGCCGCCAGCGCGACGATCAGGTCGGCCTCCTGCAGGGCGGCGACGGCCGCGTAGTTGCCGTGCATGCCGGGCATGCCGAGCGCCAGCCGGTGGTCGTCGGGGAAGGCGCCCCGGGCCATCAGCGTGGTGGTGACCGGGGCGCCGGCCGCCTCGGCCAGCTCCCGCAGGGTCTCCGCGGCGCCCGCCTTGACGACCCCGCCGCCCGCGTACAGCACCGGCCGGCGGGCCTGCTGCAGCAGCGCGGCGGCCTCGCGCACCCGCTTGCCGTGGGGCCGGACCACCGGCCGGTAGCCGGGCAGGTCGAGGGTGTCCGGCCAGGCCCACTCGGCGCTGGCCTGCAGCACGTCCTTTGGCACGTCGACCAGGACCGGGCCGGGCCGGCCGCTGGCGGCGATGTGGAACGCCTCGGCGACCGCCGCGGGGATCCGCTCCGGGTCGAGCACCAGCTCGTTGTGCTTGGTGACCGGCATGGTGATGCCGGTGGTGTCGCACTCCTGGAAGGCGTCCGAGCCGATCGCCCAGCTGGGCACCTGCCCGGTGATCGCCACCATCGGCACCGAGTCCATGTAGGCGTCGCACAGCGCGGTCACCAGGTTGGTCGCGCCCGGGCCGGAGGTCGCCATGCACACCCCGACCCTGCCGGTCGCCCAGGCGTAGCCTTCGGCCGCGTGGCCGGCGCCCTGCTCGTGGCGGACCAGGATGTGGCGGACGGTGGATTCCCGCAGCGGGTCGTAGGCGGGCAGGATCGCCCCGCCCGGCAGGCCGAAGACGACCTCCACGCCGCAGCGCTCGAGGCTCCGGATGAGGGCTTGCGCTCCTGTGAGCTTCACGACGGCTCCCGTGGGATGGTTGCGGGGCAAACAAAAAACCTCCTGCCGTTTGGCGTAGGAGGTTTCGCGCGGACCCGCCGGCGGTGGCGGCGTCCGCGCTAGGTGATAAGTACCAGGGTGCTGCGAGTGGGCATCGGGATCCTTGGGTACGACGACGTTGCCTGGCATGGTACCGGCCATGTCAAGCGCCCCAGTTGCCTCCAGTGACGGGCGGTCGCAGGTTCGGTTACGCTCCCGGCGGCCTTCCCCGTCGTTTGCGGCTTCTCACCATCCTGCCGATCTGGTATGCGTTCTGCAGTTTGGGGGATGTTTCGTCTCACGATCGCCAAAGGAGGTGGTCAGCCGAGCCCGGTCGTCGGTGGGCCCATCCCGGTTGGAACAGCCGGAGAGCGCAAGGAGACCGAATGCGAACTCGGAGTCTGCTGCGATGGTCGGTGCTGCTGGCCATCCTCGCGGTCCTGGCGGCGCTGCTGCCGGGCACGTCCCTCGCCCGCCCCGCCACCAGCGGCGGCGCCGGGCGCTACCTGGTGATGGCCAGGTCCAAGGCCGACTACGGCGCCTTGCGCGCCAAGGCGCTCCATTCGGGCGCCAGGATCGTCCGTGAGCTGCCGCAGGTCGGCACCCTGGTGGTCGACGCGTCCTCGAGCGCCCGCTCGAGCCTCGCGGCCGGCGCCACCGTCGCCCCCGACGGCGTCAAGAAGATCGCCTCCGCCGACCTGCCGCGTCCCAACCTGTCCGCGCCGGGCCTGCGGAGCGCACAGAAGGTCACCGTGCATGGGAGCCCGACGGCCGCCGCGAGCGCCGGGATCACGCCCGACCCGGCCTTCTCCTACAAGGGCCTGCTCTGGGACTACGGCCGCATCGGTCTGCCGCAGGGCTGGAACACCACCGCCGGCAGCTCCAACGTGACCGTGGCCGTGGCCGACACCGGCCTGGACTACACCCACGTGGAGCTGGCCCCGAAGGTCGAGCAGGTGGTCGACTTCACCCCGCTCGAGGGCGACCAGCCGATCTGCAAGGGCGCGTTCGGCATCTCCGACGACGACCTGGCCGCGCAGTTCGGCGGCCCGGCCACCACCGACTGGAACGGCCACGGCTCCTGGATCGGCGGCAACATCGCCGCGGCGCTGAACGGCACCGGCACCAACGGCATCGCGCCGCGGGTCGGGCTGGTCGCGCTGAAGATCTCGCAGTGGTGCGGCTCCGCCTACGACTCCGAGCTGCTGGCGGCGTTCCTGTACGCCGCCGACCACGGCATCGACGTGGTCAGCATCTCCTTCGGCGGCTACACCGACCGCTCCGACCCCGACCAGGAGGCGATCTACCAGGAGTACGTGCAGGTCGTGAAGTACGCCCGCAGCAAGGGCACGGTGATCGCCGCCTCGGCCGGCAACGAGCACGTGCGGGTCGGCGCCGGCGGCAAGGTCCTCACCCACGGCCAGCTGTCCACCCCCGGCGACAAGAAGGCGGACTGGCCGGACCTGTTCGGCCAGTACGAGACCCCTGGCGGCGTGCCCGGCGTGGTCGACGTCTCGGCCACCGGCAACGTGGTCAACGCCTCCTCCGGGTCGTGCCCGCCGGGCACCGAGGGGACGCCCGACAACACCAGCGCCACCTGCAAGCCGCTCAGCGACCGCCACCAGGCGGCCGGCACGGGCAGGAAGAACCAGCTCGCCTACTACTCCAACTACGGCCCGCGGATCGACGTCGCGGCGCCGGGCGGGGCGCGCAAGTTCAACCTGCCGGTGTGGGACCGTGGCGGCACGCCCGGCTTCCCCTACACCAGCGACGACCTGACCAACGTCTGGGAGGCCTTCAGCACCACCTCCAACTGGGCGGTGGAGATCCCCTGCTTCGTGTTCACCAAGGGATCCGGGTTCCCGCAGGGCCAGTGCTACTCGGCCATCCAGGGCACCTCGATGGCGGCGCCGCACGCCTCGGCCTCGCTGGCGCTGATCGCCAGCGCCCACCCGTCGCTGCGCAAGCACCCGGCGGCGCTGGTCACGCGGCTGAAGGCGCTCGCTAACGACAACGTCAGCAACTTCACCACGGCGCTGTCGAGCACCGACCACTCCAAGGGCGACCTGAGCGGGCTACCCTGCTCGATCCGCTACTGCCACCTGGGCGGCACGCGCATCTCCTCGAGCGACGCCTACGGGGCCGGGCTGGTGAACGTCGCCAACCCCTGACCCGACGAACCGTGGAGGGCCGGCCCGTCGGGCCGGCCCGTCCGCTTGGCGTAGCCTTTCCCGGAT
>DASQWY010000445.1:0-16537 GCA_035640005.1 Actinomycetes bacterium | reverse complement strand
GAGCGTCCCGGGCGCGAGGGAGGGCGGGCTGGGCGCGGTCATGGGCGGCGCCTCCTCGGGCGGAGGACCCGGACGGTGGCGGGTGGGCCTGGCTCGAAGGCGCCCAGGGCGGCCGGGTCCAGGCGGTCGGCCCAGGACGGGACGTGGCCGGTGGCGACCAGCCCGGCGCCAGGACCGGCGACCCGGACGGCGACCGTGCGGACCGGGCCGTGCCCGCCGCCGACCAGCTCGGCCACGGCGGCGACCCGCCGGCCGGTCGGGCCGCGCTCGAGGTGGACGACCGCGCCGATGCCCCCGGCCAGCAGCCGCCGGACCACCTCCAGGGCGGCGCCCGGCGCGCCCAGCGCCATCGCCTCCAGCCGGGCGGGCACCTCCTCGGCGCCGCCGGCGTGGACGGTGGTGAGCAGGCCGCGGTGGCCGGTGTTGGCCGCCTGCAGCATGTCGAGCACCTCCGGCCCGCGCACCTCGCCGACCACGATGCGGTCCGGCCGCATCCGCAGGGCGTTGCGGACCAGCTCGCGCAGGGCCACCTCGCCGCGGCCCTCCACGTTGGGGGGCCGGGCCTCCAGCCGGACCACGTGCGACCCGGGCAGCCGCAGCTCGGCGGCGTCCTCGATGGTGACGATCCGCTCGTGGTCAGGGATGGCGGAGGCCAGCACGTTCAGCAGGGTCGTCTTGCCGGTGCCGGTGGCGCCGGAGACGGCGACGGCGACCCCGGCGGCCACCATCGCCTCCAGCAGGCGGGCAGTGGCGGCGTCCAGGGCGCCCCGCGCGATCAGGTCGGCCAGGGCCAGCCGCCGCCTGGCGAAGGCGCGGATGGTGACCACCGGGCCGTCCGGGGCCAGCGGCGGCAGCACCGCGTGGAACCGCTCCCCGCCCGGCAGGCGGGCGTCGACCCAGGGGCGCGCCTCGTCGACCCGCAGCCCCAGGGGCGCCACCACCCGCTGGATGAGGACGGCGAGGGTGGCGGCGGAGGCGAACCGCACCGGCACCGGCTGGATGCGGCCGTCGCGCTCCACCCACACGGCGCCGGGACCGTTGACGAGCACGTCGGTGACGGCCGGGTCGGCCAGCAGCGGCGCCAGCGGCCCGAGGCCGGTGAGCTCGTCGGCGACCGCCCGCACGGTGGCGGCGAAGCTGGCGGCCGGCTGCAGCACGCCCTCGTCGCGGAGGGCGGCGGCGACAGCGGCGCGCAGCTCGCCGGGCTGCAGCGCGGGGCCGCCGGCCAGGCGGCGCCGGACCCGCTCGACCAGGCCGGCGGCCTGGACGCGGCCGGCCGGGGTGGCCGCCGCCCACGCCGGGGCGGCCTCGCGGAGGTCGCCGACGGTCACCGGGACGCCTCGGCGAACGGGACGACCCGGTTGGCGAGGGCGAGCATCGCCTGCACCGCCGGGAGGTCGGTGCGGTCCAGCAGCAGCACGCCGTCCTCGGCGGCGGCGGACAGCTCGGCGGTGGCCGACGGCACCAGCGCCCAGAGGCGGTCGCGCAGCGCGGCGCGCACCTCGCGGCCGGCGAGCGGGGCGCGGGCCCTGACGCCGGTGACGACCGCGCCGGCCGCCTCGGGGTCGTGGCCGGCCGCGTCCCAGGCGCGCAGGGCGGCCTGCAGGCCGCGGACCCCGGCCGTCTCCGAGCGGCCGACGGCGAGCAGCACGTCGGCCTGGCCGAGCAGGGCCTCGGCGGCCGGGCCGCCGCCTGGCAGGTCGGCGACCACCACGCTGTAGGCGCCGCGGGCGGCCTGCAGCACCGACTGCACGACCCACGGCTCGGGTGGCGGCTCGGCAGCGCCGTCGACCAGGGCGGCCAGGGGCAGCACGGCCAGGCCGGGCCAGGGCTCGGGCAGCGCCTCGGCGAGCGCGTCGCCATCCAGGCCGGCGGCGATCGGCTGCAGCGCCGACCAGGTACGCACCTGGCCCAGGTCGAGGCGGAAGCCGGCGCCGCCGGCGAGGTCCGCCAGCAGCACCGGCGCCGGCCCCCAGCGGGCCCACGCCCCGGCCAGGTGGACGGCGACGGTGGTGGCTCCGGCGCCGCCGTGGACCCCGCGGACGGCCACCACCAGGGCGACGCTGTCCCCGGCGGCGAGTGCCTGGCCGGCGCCGGCCGCCCTGGCCAGCTCAGCGGGGAGGTCGGCGGCGGCGTCGGGCCAGGCGAGCAGGCCGCGGGCGCCGGCGGCCAGCGCGGCACGCAGGTCGGAGGGGCGCTCGTCGTCGCCGACCGCCAGGATCGGCACCCGGCAGCCGGCCGGCAGGCCGTCGAGCACCTCACAGCCGACCAGGACGACGGCCGGCCCGGTGGCGAGCGCGGCGGCCAGGCCGGCGGGGTCGGGCCCGGCCACCGCCACCCGCCAGCCGGCGGCCGTCTCGACCGCGTGGCGCAGCGAGTCGGCCGTGCCGGGGTCCTGGTGCGCGACCACCACGACGGGCAGCATCTCGGGTGCGGGATCCAGGGCCACGGTTGTTCCCTCCAGGGCGATCGGGCGTGGGGCCCGCCGGGTCGGCGGGGCCGGTGGGGGCCGGCGCGGGGCAGGATGGACGCCGGCGGGTCGCTCGGGAAGGCCACCCGGCCAAGATGTGGACAACCGGGCGGAAGCGACACGGGCCCGCCCTACCCTGGTGCCGCGCGGCAGGCGTGCGGCTCGTCACTGGCCTGCTGGCGAGATCGCGGGGGGGAGCCTGTAACCTGGACGGGACCTGGGTGGTCTATGGGGGAACGAAATCACATCCGACTTCCCCTCGGCGGGCCGCCCGAGCCGACATCGACGTCGGCGTCAGGTCAGCGGGTCGACCCAACCGTGCCAGCCGTGACAGCCGTGACGAGATGTCGAGGTGCCCATGACCGTAGCGTTCGTCTTCCCCGGCCAGGGCAGCCAGTCCCCGGGAATGGGCCTGGACTGGGCCGGCGGTGACCTGTACCGCTGGGCCAGCGCCGGCCTGGGATGGGACCTGACCGAGACACTCCGGACCGCCTCGCAGGAGGAGCTCCGCCAGACCTACATCGCCCAGCCGGCCATCTTCTGCGTGTCGGTGGCGGCACTGCGGGCGCTGGAGGCGGCCGGCGCGCCGCGCCCGGCGTTCGTCGCCGGCCACTCGCTCGGCGAGTTCTCCGCCCTGGTCGCGGCCGGGGCGCTGTCGTTCGAGGCCGGCCTGACGCTGGTGGCCCGGCGGGCCGAGGCGATGCAGCGGGCCGCCGACGCCCGGCCCGGCTCGATGAGCTCGGTGCTCGGCCTGTCGGCGGAGGGGGTCGAGATGGCCGTGGATGCGGCCGCCCAGGGCGAGGTGCTGGCGGTCGCCAACGACAACGCCCCGAGCCAGGTGGTGGTGTCGGGCGAGTGGGCGGCGCTGGACCGGCTGCCGGCCGCGGTCAAGGAGCTCGGCGCCAAGCGGGTGGTGCCGCTCAACGTCGGCGGCGCCTTCCACTCGCCGCTGATGTCCCCGGCGGTGGAGGCGTTCCGGCCGGCGCTGGCCGCCGCGCCCCTCGCCGACCCGGCGATCCCGCTGGTGGCCAACGCCACCGCCGAGGTGGCGACCAGCGCGGCGGAGCTGCGCGAGGTGCTCACCCGGCAGCTCACCGGGCGGGTGCGCTGGACCGAGTCGATCCGCCGGCTGGGTGCCCTCGGGGTCGACACCTTCGTCGAGGTCGGCCCCGGCACCGTGCTGGGGGGCCTGATCCGGCGGACCCTCGACGGGGTCCGGGTGCTGTCGGCCGGCACCGCCGAGGGCGTTGCCGAGGTGGCCGAGGCCCTCGGCGAGCAGGCCGACCCGGTGGCCGTGCCGGTGTCCTCGCACGGCGACGACCAGGGCGAGGTGGTGGTGCTGCCGGAGCGCTTCGCCGTCTCGCCGGGCCACGGCCGCTTCTACCCGGTGAGCCCGTCCCGCTTCACCGACGAAGGACCCTACGTGGAGCCGGGCGACCTCCTCGGGGAGGTCCGCAACGGCGCCGCCAGCATCCCGGTCCGCAGCCCGTTCCGCGGCTGGGTCATGTCCCACCTCGCCTGGGAGGGCGAGCTGGTCACGCCCGGCCAGATCCTGCTGACCCTCAGGCCGTTTTGACCGCCGTCCACGCCTTGCCCCGGACCGCCGACGACGGCGGTGGCTGGGGCACCGGGGCGCCGATCGCGCCCCGGTGAGAAAGGAGCCGTCGTGCCCGCCGAGATCGTGGGACTGGGGACCACCGTCCCGCCCTACGTCCTGACCAACGGGGACCTCGAGCAGCTGGTCGACACCAACGACGAGTGGATCACCGACCGGACCGGGATCAAGGAGCGGCGCATCGCCGGCAAGGGCGAGTCGACCGCCTCGCTCGGCAGGCGCGCCGCCGAGCGCGCCCTGGACGTCGCCGGCCTCGGCGTCGACGACGTCGACCTGCTGGTGGTGGCGACCGCCACGCCCGACTACCCGCTCCCATCGGCCTCCTGCATCCTGCAGTGGGAGCTCGGCATGACCCGCGGCGCCGCCATGGACGTGATCGCCGGCTGCGCCGGCTTCGTGTACGGGCTGGCCACGGCCGCGCAGTTCGTCGACTCCGGGGCGGTCGACACCGCCCTGGTGGTGGGCGCCGAGACCCTCTCCCGCATCTGCGACTGGACCGACCGGTCGACCTGCATCCTGTTCGGCGACGGCGCCGGCGCGGCCGTGCTGCGCCGCGGCGACCGCGGCGTGCGCGGGTTCTCGCTGGGGTCCGACGGCGCCCGCTCGCGCCTGCTGATGACCCCGGCGGGCGGGTCGCGCTTCCCGGCCACCGGCCGCACCGTCGGCGAGCGCCGCCACTACATCGTCATGGAGGGCCGGGAGGTGTTCAAGGGCGCGGTCACCGCCATGGCCGCCTCCAGCCTGGAGGCGATCAAGCGCTCCGGCCTGCAGCCCGACGACATCGACCTGGTCATCCCCCACCAGGCCAACCAGCGCATCATCGACGCGACCGCCCGGCGGCTGAAGCGGCCCATGAGCGACGTGGTGGTCAACATCGCCCGCTACGGCAACACCTCGGCCGCGTCCATCCCGATCGCCATGGCCGAGGCGTGGGAGCAGGGCCAGGTGCGGCCCGGCCAGCGGCTGCTGCTGACCGCGTTCGGGGCGGGCCTGGCGTGGGGCTCGCTGGTGCTGGAGTGGAGCCTGCCGCAGCCGACCGAGCGCAGCCCGGAGGAGCCGACCCGCTCGGCCCTGCCGATCGTGCAGGGCCTGCGCGACGGCACCCTCTGGGACGGCCTGGAAATGCTGCCGCCGCTGCCGGGCCCGCGCCCCGGCGTGGAGACGGCCGGGTGAGCGGCCTGGAGGGCAGGACTGCCCTGGTCACCGGGGCGTCCGGCACCATCGGCCGGGCCTGCGCGGTGGCGCTGGCCGGCGCCGGCGCGCGGGTGGTGGTCGCCTACGGCTCCGACGAGCAGGGCGCCGCCGAGACCGCCGACCTGGTGAAGGCGGCCGGGAGCGAGGCGGTGCTGGCCGCCGCCGACCTCACCGATCCGGGCGCCGGCAGGCAGCTGGTCGCCGCCGCCGGCGAGGGCGGCGTCGACGTGCTGGTCAACAACGCCGGCATCACCCGCGACGGGCTGCTGCTGCGGATGCGCGACGCCGACTTCGCCGAGGTCCTGGAGGTCAACCTGGTGGCCGCGTTCCGCTGCACCCGCGAGGCGCTGCGCGCCATGCTGCGGCGCCGCTGGGGCCGGGTGGTCTCGATCGCCAGCGTGGTGGGCCTGCTCGGCAACCCCGGGCAGGCGAACTACGCGGCCGCCAAGGCGGGCCTGATCGGCTTCAGCCTGAGCGTGGCCCGCGAGGTCGCCGGCCGGGGGGTGACCGTCAACGTGGTCGCTCCCGGCTACATCCCCTCCAAGCTGACCGACGCGATGAGCGACGAGGCCAAGCAGGCCACCCTGGGCGCGATCCCCGCCGGGCGCCTGGGCACGGCCGAGGAGGTGGCCGCCGCCGTCCGCTTCCTGGCCGGCGAGGAGGCCGGCTACGTCACCGGGCAGGTCCTGGCAGTCGATGGCGGGATGTCGATGGGAGCGTAGGTTGACTGCCGGCTGGCGCCGGCGGCATCCTGCCGCCGCAGCGCGCCAGGTGGCAGGTCGAGGAAGGTACGACACCCCCGTAGCAAGGAGAACGAGCAATGGCGCAGTCGCGCGAGGAAGTCGTCGGCACGATGAAGGAGGTCCTCGCCTCCGAGCTCGGCGTCGACGCCGACAAGGTCACCGCCGACGCACGATTCAAGGAGGACCTCGACGCCGACTCGCTCGACCTGGTCGAGGTGGTCCTGGCACTGGAGGAGAAGTTCGGCATCGAGATCCCGGACGACGAGATCGCCGGCGTCAAGACCGTCGGCGAGGCCGCCGACCTGGTGATCGCCAAGCAGACCGCGGTGGGGTAGTTGTGCGCCGCGTCGTCATCACCGGGGCCGGCGCCGTCACCCCCGTCGGGGTCGGCGTCAAGGCCTACTGGGCGGCGATCACCGCCGGCCGCTCCGGGGTCGGCCCGCTGACCCTGTCCGACCCGGAGATCGTCCCGTCCAAGGTGGCCGCCGAGTGCCTCGAGTTCGACCCGGCCGCCGCGCTCGGGCCGAAGGACGCGCGGCGGCTGGACCGCTGCACCCAGCTGGCCGTCAGCGCCTCCCAGGAGGCCTGGGAGGACGCCGGCATCGAGGCCGGCCTCGACAAGGACGAGGCCGGGGTGGTGTTCGCCACCGGCATCGGCGGGATCGGGTCGCTGCTGGCCAGCGAGCAGGTGCTGCGCACCAAGGGGCCCAACCGGGTGTCGGCGTTCACGGTGCCGCAGCTGATGCCGAACGCCGCCGCCGCGCAGGTCTCGATGCGCTTCGGCCTGCGCGGGCCGAACTTCACCACCACCACGGCCTGCGCCGCCTCCAACCACGCGATCGGCCTGGCCTTCCAGGCGATCCAGCACGGCGAGGCGGAGGCGATGGTGGCCGGCGGCTCGGAGTCGGCCTTCTGCGACATCGCGCTGGTCGCCTTCTCGCAGATGACCGCCCTGTCGACCAAGTTCAACGACCGCCCGCAGGAGGCCTCGCGGCCGTTCGACGCGCTGCGCAACGGCTTCGTGATGGGCGAGGGGGCCGGCGCGCTGATCCTGGAGGAGCGCGAGCGCGCCCTGGCCCGCGGCGCGCAGGTGTACGCCGAGGTGGCGGGGTTCGGCCAGTCGGCCGACGCCTTCCACATCACCGCGCCCTCCGAGGACGGCAGCGGCGCGGCCCTGGCGATCCGGCGGGCGCTCCGCTCGGCCGAGCTGGAACCGGCGGCGGTCGGCTACGTCAACGCCCACGGCACCTCCACCCCGGCCGGGGACATCTCCGAGACCAGGGCGCTGCGGCTGGCGTTCGGCGACCACGCCGACCGGCTGGCGGTGTCGTCCACCAAGTCGATGATCGGCCACCTGTTCGGGGCGGCCGGCGCGGTCGAGGGGATCGCCACCGCGCTGGCGGTACGGGACGGGCTGCTGCCCCCGACCATCAACCAGACCGACCCCGACCCCGCCTGCGACCTGGACTACATCCCCAACCAGGCGCGCAAGGCCCAGGTCGAGGCGGCCATCTCCAACGGCTTCGGCTTCGGCGGGCATAACGCGGTGGTGGTGTTCCGCCGCCACGCGGCCTGAGCCCCGCGTTCCCCTACCCGCGGCCGAGGCGGCGCTGGCCGACCAGGGCGACCAGGCCGAGGGCGAACAGGCCGACCCCCGCGGCGGCTGCCAGCGGCAGCGGGGTCGTCAGCAGCCGCCGGGCGAGCCGGCGCAGCAGCGGCGCCGCGTTGTTCGGCGCCAGGCGGCCGACCCGGGGCGAGGAGGCGGTCGAGGCCGCACCGCCGGTCGCCGAGCGGGGCCGCACGCCGAGCACCTCCCCGCCCGCCCGCGGGCGCACCCCGAACCCGTAGGCGAACATCGAGCGCACGTCGCCGTACATGTCGTCGCTGCCGAGCGCGACCGCCACCAGCACCCGGCCGCCGCGCCGCTGGGCGGCCACGATGGTTGAGCGGGCGTCGACCGTGTAGCCGGTCTTGATGCCGAGCGCGCCCGGGTCGCGGCCCTGGCTCACGAAATGGTTGTGGTTGGTGAGCCATTGCACGTGGCCGCCCGGCCAGCGATAGCGGACCGACCGCGAGCCGACCAGCGCGGCCAGCTCGGGCCGGGCGAGCAGCGCCCTGCCGAGCACGGCCAGGTCGGCGGCGCTGGCCCGGTGCCCGGGGGCGTCCAGCCCGGACGGGTCGCGCCAGGTGGAGTCGGTGCAGCCGAGCGCGGCCGCCTCGGTCTGCATGGCGCGCAGGAAGCCGGCCCGGCCGCCGTGCGGGTAGGCGGCGGCAAGCGTCTCCGCCGCGTCGTTGGCCGAGACGAGCAGCAGGGTGGTGAGCAGGCCGTGGCGGCTCACCCGCATGCCGGTGCGGTAGCCGAGCCGGGTGCCGTCCACCTCCTCGGCCGCCTGTGGCACGGTGAAGACCTTGCCGGGCGGGTAGGCGTCGCTGGCGACCAGGGCGGTGAGGACCTTGGTGGTGGAGGCGACCAGCACCGGCTCGTGGGCATGCCGCTGCCACAGCACCGCGCCGCTGGCGGCGTCCATGAGCACGCCGGTGCGCGCCTGCACCCGGGGTGCGGGTGGGGCGGCGGCGGCGGGGATGGGGGTCCCCGCCAGGAGCAGGCCGAGCGCGGCCAGCGCGACGAGAATGGGCGTCGATGCCCTTGGCCGTGAACGCACCCGGGTAGGCTGCACGACCTCGGCATCCGGTGCAACACCCTCGCGCCGGACGAGCGACCCGCGCTGCCGCCCCGGGCGGCGGCAGCGGCGGGTGCCGCCGGGATCGCCAGGAGCCCGGCGCTGGCCCTTTGACCAGTTCGAGGCTCCCGCTGCGGGCGGCCGGGCGGACGGACCTTCGACCGGATGCCCAGCCGGCGCGGCGATAGCTCAGATAGGGTGCCACAAGCCGAGCGCTTCGCCCACGGCCCGAAAGAGCTAGCCGTCCTGGGCCGTTCGGGCGGGAGGGATCGGATGAATGGCGCGAGGATCTCGAACCTTTCCGGACGAACCTCGCAAATCATGACGCGGTTTTGCAGTCTGGCGCATCCCGTTGCAAGCTCTCCAGCACGCAGCGGAGGGCGAGCCGGTCACCGACGCACGTAGGTAGGGATGGACGAGACTCCAGACGGCGGGAGGCACCTGGCCAGGCGGCCGCCGAGTGGGCCGTCCTCGCGCTGGTCGCCGCTGCCGATCGCCGCCATGGTCCTCGCCGTGCTGGTGATCGCCACCGGCGGCTACCTGCTGCTGAACCGGCCGTCCACCAGCGAGAGCTGCCGCTCCGGCAACCTGCAGCTGCAGGTGGTCGCCGCGCCCGACCAGGCCGACCTCATCAGCCAGGCGGCCGCCGACTACGAGCGCAGCAGGCCGACGGTCGGCGACCAGTGCGTGGACGTGGTGGTCCGGCCGCTCGAGTCCGCGCAGGCGACCGCCGCGCTCGCCAAGGGCTGGAAGGGCGCGGAGGGCCCCCACCCGGACGTGTGGGTGCCGGCCTCCTCGGCCTGGGCCAACCAGCTGCGGCTGGCGCTCGAGGCCAGCAACCAGCCGGACCTGGTGCCGACGGAGCTGCCCAAGGTGGCGACCTCGCCGCTGGTGATCGCCATGCCGCGGCCGATGGCGCTGGCGCTCGGCTGGCCCCGCAGGGCGCTCGGCTGGTCCGACCTGCTCGGCCTGCTGCAGAAGGGGTGGGCGGCCGCCAACCAGCCCAAGTGGGGCGCGTTCAAGCTCGGCAAGACCGACCCGAACGTCTCCACGCCCGCCCTTGAGGCCCTGGTCGGCACGGTGTTCGCCGCCACCGGCAAGGGCAGCGACGTCACCGTCGCCGACCTGCAGGCCCGCAGCGACGAGCTCCGCAAGGTGATCCTGGGGGTGGAGCGCTCGCCCGGCCCGGACGCCGACGTGCCCGGCACCCTGCTCGCCAACCTGCGCCGGGCCGACCAGGGCGGCGGCGCCCTCGGCTTCGTCTCGGCCGTGCCGGTCGACGAGAAGTCCGTGCTCGACTACAACAAGGGTAACCCGAGCGGCGACCAGGAGGTCACCAACGCCAGCCCTCCCAGGGTGCCGCTGGTGGCCGTCTACCCCAAGGAGGGCACGCTCGAGGCCGACCACCCCTGGATCACGCTGCAGGCTCCCTGGGTGGACGAGGCCAAGCGGCGCGCGGCCGCCGGCTTCTACGGCTACCTGGGCAGCGCCGAGGTGCAGGCCCGCTTCCAGAAGGCCGGCTTCCGCAGCGCGACCGGTGCCCCGGGCCAGGCCGTCGACGAGGTCAACGGGCTCGTGCCCGGGCAGCCCTCCAACGTGCTGCAGGCGCCGGACCCGAGGGTGGTGACCGCCGCCCTGCAGGGCTGGAACGCGGCCCGCAAGCGGGGCAACGTGCTGGCGGTCTTCGACGTCTCCGGCTCCATGAAGGAGGTCGTCCCCGGCACCGCCGGCCGGACCAAGATCGACCTGGTCAAGGGGGCCGCGATCGCCTCGCTGAAGCTGTTCGCGCCCGAGGACAACGTCGGCAGCTGGGAGTTCTCCACCGACCTGGGCGGCGTCGCCGGCAAGGACTGGCGCGAGACGGTCCCGATCGGCCCGGTCGGCGCGGAGCTGTCCCAGGGCAGGACCCGGCTGGAGATGCTGGCCGCCGCCGACAGCGCGTTGCAGGCGACCAACGGCGACACCGCGCTGTACGAGACCACCCTGGCCGCCGTCCAGTACGTGAAGCAGCACTACGTCCCCGACCGGATCAACACGGTCGTGCTGCTGACCGACGGCATCAACGACGACCCCGACGGGAATTTCAACAGCCTGCCCAACCTGCTCGCGCAGCTGAAGAAGGCGCAGGGCGACCAGCCGGTCCGGGTGATCACGATCGCCTACGGCGCCGACGCGGACAGCAAGGCGCTCGCCCAGATCGCCAAGGCCACCGGCGGGGTGCCGTTCCAGTCCAGGGACCCGCGCGACATCGTGCGGATCTTCACCAGTGTGATCGCCAGCGTGCCGTCCGGCGGCAGCCCCGGGGTCGGCTAAAGACGCTCGTCAGCCGCCGGACGGGCGGAGCCGGGCGACCGCCAGCGCGGCGGCCAGCAGCCCGAGCCCGGCCAGCAGGATCGCGACCGGCGCGCCGAGCGTGCGCCAGTACTGCCCGGCCACCTCCGCCACCGCCAGGAACAGGGCGGCGGCGCCGACGCCGAGCAGCACCGTGCGCCGCAGGCCGCTGCCGGCCACCAGCAGGCCGACCGCGACCAGCAGCTCCAGCCCGATCCCGGCCGCGCTGGAGCGGTCCCAGTGGATGGTCTCGCAGCCGGCCACGGCGCCCAGCGCGCCCAGCGCCTCGGCGGTGCGCCTGGGGCCGACCGCGCCGCGGCGGGCCAGCTCCAGCCAGGCCAGGGCGAGGGCGAGGAAGCCGAGCCCGGTGAGCAGGCCGGCGTCATCGGTCAGCTCGGCGGCGACCGCGGCGACGGTCGCCATCGCGGCGGCGAACAGGGCCACCTGCTGCAGCGCGCGGCGGGCCAGCGCCCACAGCAGGCCGGCGTAGGCGGTCGAGCCCGCCGACACCACCAGCGCGGTGTGCCCGCCGGGAGAGGCGCCGCCGCCGAGCACGCCCAGCAGCCCCGCCCAGCTCCCCACCGACAGCAGCCAGAGCACCCCGGCCAGCCGGTCCAGCGTGCGGCCCCGCCCGCGCAGCATCCAGCCGGCGCCGAGCAGCGCCGCGCTCACCACGGCGAGGGCGGCCACCCGCCCGCCCCGTCCCAGGTCCGCCCACGACCGCGCGCCGATCACGACCGCGCCGACGGCGGCCAGGGTGCCGCCCAGGTAGCCGAGCACCTCGGCCACGGCCGTCCACCGCCCGCCGGGTTCCTCCGGCCTTCCCTCCCGGTTCTCCGGGGCACCCGTGCCGGGTTCCCCGGACCCCTCCAGCCGCAGGATCGCCTCGGCCTGGTCGGGCCGGATCGCGCCCGCCTGGACCCAGCGCTCCAGGCGCCGGCCGAGATCGTCCACGCCGCTCCCCCTGCTCGAAGGCCCGCCCGGCAGGGCCTGGGCGATCGTACCGCCCGGGACGGCCGGCCGTTGACAGCCCGGTTGCCGGACAACAAGATTCCCTGCAGGCCAGCCGCCCACCGAGGGTGGCGGGGGGCGGGGAAGGCCGCCGACCGGCCCGGTGACGGCGCGCCGCGCCGCGCGCGAGAGGAGTTGACATGGCCGACGGGCACCGCGCGCCTGGGCTGCTGACCGTCGCGGAGCTGCGGGCGGAGGTCGACGCCGGCAGGGTCGACACCGTCCTGCTCGCCATGACCGACATGCAGGGCCGGCTGCAGGGCAAGCGCCTGGCCGCCAGCCACTTCCTCGACGAGGTGCTGGAGCACAACGCGGAGGGCTGCAACTACCTGCTGGCCGTCGACGTGGACATGAACACCGTCGGTGGCTACGCGATGAGCTCCTGGGACCTCGGCTACGGCGACTTCGTGTTCCGGCCCGACCTGTCGACCCTGCGCCGCATCCCTTGGCACGAGGGCACCGCGCTGGTCCTGTGCGACCTGGAGTGGGAGGACGGCCGCCCGGTGGTGGCCTCGCCCCGGACCGTGCTGCGCCGCCAGCTGGAGCGCCTGACCGACCGCGGCTGGCAGGCGCTGGCCGGCACCGAGCTGGAGTTCATCGTCTTCCGCGACAGCTTCGAGGACGCCTGGCGCAAGGGCTACCGCGAGCTGCGGCACGCCAACGACTACAACGTCGACTACTCGATGCTCGGCACCGCCCGCATCGAGCCGCTGCTGCGCCGCATCCGCAACTCGATGGCTGGCGCCGGGCTGCGGGTCGAGTCGGCCAAGGGCGAGTGCAACTACGGCCAGCACGAGATCGCCTTCCGCTACGCCGACGCGCTTGCCACCGCCGACGGGCACGCCATCTACAAGAACGGGGCCAAGGAGATCGCCGCCCAGGAGGGCTACAGCCTCACCTTCATGTCCAAGTTCAACGAGCGTGAGGGGAACTCCTGCCACATCCACTTCAGCCTGCGCGGCGCCGACGACGGCGCGCTGGTGATGGCCGGCGACCGCCACCACGGCTACTCGGAGCTGCTGGAGCAGTTCCTGGCCGGCCAGCTCGCCTGCCTGCGCGAGCTGACCTTATTCCTGGCGCCCAACGTCAACTCCTACAAGCGTTACGCGGCCGGCAGCTTCGCGCCGACCGCGGTCGCCTGGGGCCACGACAACCGCACCTGCGCGCTGCGGGTGGTCGGCCACGGCCACGGGCTACGGCTGGAGAACCGGGTGCCCGGCGGCGACGTCAACCCCTACCTGGCGCTGGCCGCGATCGTCGCGGCCGGCCTGCATGGCGTCGACAAGGGCCTGACCCTGGAGGACGAGTACGCCGGCAACGCGTACCTGTCGGACAAGCCGAAGGTGCCGCGCACCCTGCGGGAGGCGCGCGAGCTGTTCGCCGCCAGCGAGGTCGCCCACCAGGCGTTCGGCAGCGACGTGGTGGAGCACTACAGCAACATGGCAGCGGTCGAGCTGGACGCCTTCGACGCCGCCGTGACCGACTGGGAGCGCTTCCGCGGCTTCGAACGGCTGTGACGGTTACAGAGGTCCGCGATCCGGCCACCGAGGCGGTCATCGAGCGGGTGCCGGCCGCCGACGTGGCCGCGGCGGACGCCGCGGTGGAGCGGGCGGCGGCCGCGTTCGAGGGCTGGCGGGCGGTCGCCCCGGCCGACCGGGCCCGGCTGCTGCGGCGCCTGGCCGACCGGCTCGACGCCGAGCGGGAGGCGCTGGCGCGGCTGGAGATGCGCAACACCGGCAAGCCGATCGGCGACGCCCGGGCCGAGATGGGCATGGTGGCCGAGACGTTCGCCTACTACGCCGGCGCACCCGAGCGGCTGCTGGGCGACACCATCCCGGTCGCCGGCGGGGTCGACCTGACCTTCCGCGAGCCGCTCGGCGTGGTCGGCCTGATCGTGCCGTGGAACTTCCCGCTGGTGATCGCCTCGTGGAAGCTGGCGCCGGCGCTGGCCGCCGGCAACACGGTGGTGCTCAAGCCGGCCGAGCTGACCCCGCTGACCGCGCTCGCGTTCGCCCGGCTGGCCGCCGAGGCGGGCATCCCGCCGGGGGTGGTGAACGTGCTGCCCGGGCCCGGCCGGATGGTCGGCCAGCGGCTGGTGGAGCACGAGCGGGTCGCCAAGATCGCCTTCACCGGCTCGACCGAGGTCGGCCGCTCGATCATGCGCGGCGCCGCCGGCACGGTGAAGCGGGTCACCCTGGAGCTCGGCGGCAAGTCGGCCAACGTGGTGTTCGCCGACGCGGACCTGCCCGCGGCGGCCGCCGCCGCGCCGGCGGCGGTGTTCGGCAACGCCGGCCAGGACTGCTGCGCCCGCTCGCGCATCCTGGTGGAGCGCCCGGCCCTGGACGAGTTCCTGGCGCTGCTGGAGCCGGCGGTGCGCGGGCTGCGGGTGGGCGACCCGGCCGAGGAGTCGACCGAGATGGGGCCGCTGATCTCGGCCGGCCAGCGGGAGCAGGTGGCTTCGTTCGTGCCGGAGGGGACTCCGGTCGCCATCCGCGGGTCGGTCCCGGACGGCCCCGGCTGGTGGTACCCGCCGACGGTGCTCACCTCGGTGGCGCCGGGCGACCGGGCCGCCACCGAGGAAATCTTCGGGCCGGTGGCGGTGGTGCTGCCGTTCGTCGGCGAGGCCGAGGCGGTGCGCCTGGCCAACGCGACCATCTACGGCCTGTCCGGGTCGGTCTGGACGCGCGACGCCGCCCGCGCGCTGCGGGTGGCCAGGGCGATCGACACCGGCACGCTGTCGGTGAACTCCAACACCTCGGTGCGGGTCGCCACCCCGTTCGGCGGCTTCAAGCAGTCGGGCGTTGGCCGCGAGCTCGGCCCGCACGCCCTCGACCACTACACGGAGCTGAAGAACGTGTTCATCGCCACATGAGCCGCCGGAGGGGTCCGGGGAACCCCAAGGGGGTTCCCTGGTGAACGGAAGGCTGGAGGGGAAGGTCGCGGTGATCACCGGGGCGGCCAGCGGCATCGGCCGCCAGAGCGCGCTGCGGTTCGCCGCCGAGGGCGCGCGGGTCTGCGTCGTCGACCTGAACGACCAGGCCGGCGAGCAGGTCGCCGAGGAGGCCGGCGGCCTCTACCTGCACGCCGACGTGACCGACGCGGGCGAGGTGCAGCGCACCTACGCCGCCGCCGCCGAGCGCTTCGGCGGCATCGACGTGCTGTTCAACAACGCCGGCATCGCCCCGCCCGATGACGTCTCGGTGCTCGACACCACCCTGGAGGCCTGGCAGCGGGTCCAGGACGTGAACCTGCGGTCGGTGTTCCTGTGCTGCAAGCACGGCATCCCCCACCTGCTGGCGCGGGGCGGCGGGTCGGTCGTCAACACCGCCTCGTTCGTGGCGGTGGTGGGCGCCGCCACCTCGCAGATCGCCTACACGGCGTCCAAGGGCGGCGTGCTCGCCCTGACCCGCGAGCTGGGCGTGGAGTTCGCCCGCCGCGGCGTCCGCGTCAACGCGCTCTGCCCCGGGCCGGTGAACACGCCCCTGCTGCAGGAGCTGTTCGCCAAGGACCCCGCCAAGGCTGCCCGCCGCCTGGTGCACTTGCCGATGGGCCGCTTCGCCGAGGCGTCCGAGATCGCCGCGGCCGCCTGCTTCCTGGCCTCCGACGACGCCTCCTACATCACCGCCAGCACGTTCCTGGTGGACGGCGGCC
The DNA here is from genome assembly GCA_035640005.1 of Actinomycetes bacterium. Lineage (GTDB taxonomy): Bacteria > Actinomycetota > CALGFH01 > CALGFH01 > CALGFH01 > DASQWY01. The sequence goes on along the minus strand of DASQWY010000445.1, from coordinate 841 downwards.
TGTCGGCCGCCTACGTCACCCCGGAGTGACCTGCGGCCGCCCGGCCCGCTTGGCGGCCTGCTTGAAGGCGCGCACCTCGGCGAGGGTGTCCGGGCCGGTGACGTCGGCGACCGACCGGCGACTGCCCGGCTCCCCATACGCACCGGCCGCCTCCTGCCAGCCCGGCGGTCGGACGCCGAGCTGCTTGCCGAGCAGGGCGACGAAGATGCGCGACTTCTGCTCGCCGAAGCCGGGCAGCGCGCGCAGGCGCCGCAGCAGCTCCGGCCCTGACGCGGCGGTGCGCCACAGCGCCGCGGCGTCGCCGCCGTAGGCCTGGTTCAGGTGCCGGCACAGCTCCTGGATCCGCGCCCCCATCGCGGCCGGGTAGCGGTGCAGCGCCGGCGGCCCGGCCATCAGCTTCGCCAACCCGTCCGGGTCGTGCGCGGCCAGCTCGCCGGGGTCGAGTCGCTCGCGCCCCAGCCGCCCGGCCAGCAGGTACGGGGCGCCGAAGGCGCGCTCCATCGGGAACTGCTGGTCCAGCAGCATGCCCACCAGCAGCGCGAGCGGGTCGCGGGAGAGCAGCGCGTCGGCGTCCGGGTCCTGCGCCAAGCGCAGGGTCGGCGTTGCCATCGTCGCCCTCCCTCCGTCGTTCCCCCAGTGAGGCGGTCATGTAGCCGGCGCCGCAATCACCTTTGAACCGGCTACCTGACTGGCTCTCTGGCTGACCACCCAGGAGGATACCGCCAACGCCGCTGGTAGGATCGCGCCGGAGGCGTCCGGGTCCTGGTGGGTCCCCTGGTCTTCAAAACCAGTGAGGTCGGCGACCCCGGCCTGGCGGGTTCGATTCCCGTCCGCCTCCGCT
>DASQWY010000444.1:0-3381 GCA_035640005.1 Actinomycetes bacterium | reverse complement strand
GAGGGCCGTGCCACCCAGGCCGCGGCGCCCGCCCCCTCCACCCCAGCCACCACCCCCGCCGCCCCCGCCCAGGCGGTTCACGGCGTGGCCGCTGCCCCCGAGCTGCCGGGTCCAGGCGCCCCCGCCGCCACCCGACCAGGTCCTGCCGACCGGGCGACCGTGCCGTCCGGACATGCGCTACCTGCCTTGGAAGCACCTGACGTCGGAGTGGCCGGGCTGGCGTGCCCGGCACCGCTGGCGGAGGGGTCGCGATTCCGTCCAAGCCGATCTGCGCCGCGCCGCGCCGCACGTTCCCGTAGTCGGCCTGGGCGGGGACCTGTGCGCGGCCGAGCGGCAGGTCGTGGAGAATAGGACGTTCGTCCGAAGGAGCGCATGATGGCCTGGTTCTGGCTCCTGATCCCGGCGACCCTGCTGCTCGGGATCGCGCTGTGGGATCGCCGCAGCCGCCACCACCGGTTGCGTGGCGGGGTGCAGGTGGACCGGGAGACCCAGGGGCCGGAGTGGCAGCACCTGGAAACGCACGAACGGCAGCCAGAGAACTACCGCAAGCGGCTCGGCGGCTGGCCGTAGCCGAGACCGACCGCCTCGCGGGCCCTCACGGTCGGGTCAGATACGACCAAGTCTGCCACCCGTAGAGCCATCGAGTTGCTGGGGGCTCTGCGGCGAGTAGCTGCGCCATCCGGGCAACGCACTCGTCACAGATCCACACCGTCACGATCGCCGAGGTGTTGGGATCCATGGTTCGCCGCTTTGCCTGGAAGAGCCTTGGGACTTGCTCCCAGGACTTGCCGCAGAACTGGCAGAGGATCGAGGCAGGGTCCAACGGCTCCGGCGGGATCGGCTGCTTCTCGTCCTCGGCCTGCAGGTACGCCTCCTCGTCGCTGACGGCATAGAGATGGGCGTCGTGAGGGGGCTTCGGCCAGAAGAGCTCCAGCTGGATGTTGTCAGGGTCTCGGAAGGTGATCAGGTGGTCCTTGATCCCCGAGTGGGCGATGCCCAGCCCGGTGAGCCGTTCCTGCCATCGTTCGAGCTCGTCGCGACCTGCGACCTCGAACTCCAGGTGGTCAAGGCCGGTCCGGAACTCGCTGAACGGGTCCCCAGGGTTGGCGGGATGTTGCAGGAGGCCGATCAACAGACCGCTCACTGGGTGCTTGAGCAGCACCTCGTCCCCGTCCGACTCCCAGTTCGAGCCGGCGAAGTTCTCGCGGACGGTCTCCATCCCGAACAGCTCGCGATACCAACGGGCGCTGCGTCGAGCGTCCCGGACGCTGAGGCCGACGTAGAGGATCCTCATACCTTGGCTCCATGCTACGGCCTTTGGTGAGGTCCGCACCCGCCAGTGGGTGCCGGCCGGGTCGGCGCCGGAGGCGCACCCTCGCAAGGCCTGCCTTGAACTCGGCTCCTGCCCACGCGACGGGTGAGGCTCGTCCTCGGTGGCTTACCGCGACGCGGCGTGGCAGTGGTGTGACTTGATTGCGAGCGGGAAGCCTGCCGGCATGGGCCGATGGGCGGTCGTGATCGCGGGCCTTGTTGCGGTGGGCGTATTCGGCCTGCCGTTGTTGTTGGCGCAGGCGAGCCGGAGCGGCCGGATGGCCCGGTGGGATGAACGCATGGACCGCCCTCCGAGTGCTCGCCAAGTGCGGCTGGCCTGGCGGCTCCGCCTGGGGGTTCGCCTGTTCTTTGTGGCGGTGTTCGTGTGGCTGCTGCTGCGCTTCCTGGTCCGGCACGAGGTGGTCAACGCGCTGCTCGCCGCGGCGTTCCTGGCGTTTCAGGTGGGGCTGTTGGTGTGGCATGTGCGGCTGCGTCGCAGCTCCTGGCGCGCGAGCCTGCCGGTCGAGGGCGACCGCCAGCCGCCGCCGGCCGGCCGGGATCCCTAGCTCGTTGGCAAGCCGGAGGCGCGGCAGCGGCCGCACGGACCAGCTTGTCAGCCCCTGACCCGATCCAGGGGGATCGGTGCCAGCTCAAGGACCGGTCGGCCACCGCGTTCGTACCACAGTCGAAGGGAGTCGCGCGTAACAGTGGCTCTCGGTTTGGGTAGGTCGTCCGACGCCCTTGCCTCGTTGGCCGGCGCTGCTGGCCAAGCACGATGGAGTTCAAGGACGACGAATCCCTGGACGTCTCTGAGGACGAGCTTGGCCGACAGCCGCAGGCGGAAGCGGAACGGGCCGCGGATGAGAAGCGTCGGGGAGAGGAACCCGGACTTGCCGCTCAGGCCGGCAAGGTTGAGGCCGGCCACCTTGCTGCTGGGGCTGACCGTGACGTCGGCTGGCATGACCAGCGCGAGGCGCTCGGCGAGCTCTTGGTAGAAGCTGTCTGTTCGCAGTCGAGGCATGACCGTGTGGAAGGTTCTCACGGCTGGCGTAGGCGTGCCGGGTCGATCGCCCCTGCAGGCGCGGTGTCGTCGCCCGCGCCTGGTGAGGCTTGCCGGCCAGCGCTGTTGAGCCGAGATCCAGCAGGGACACGTGGTCACGGCCGGGTCCCCGGGTGGAAGCGTAAGGAGACGGCAGGCTCATGACCTACGCTGGAGGGTGGAGCGGGCGAGGGGAATCGAACCCCCACCGCGAGCTTGGGAAGCTCGAGTTCTGCCATTGAACTACGCCCGCAGCGGCGCGATTCTAGCCGCCGCGTCTGAGCTGCGGCAACGGCCGTGCGACAATGCGCGCGTGATCCTCTCCGACCGCAGCCTGCGCGAGGCGATCGAAGCCGGCCGACTGGGCATCGAACCGTTCGACGGCCAGGCCGTGCAGCCCTCCAGCATCGACGTCCGCCTCGACAGCCGCTTCCGCGTCTTCCCGGCCGCGCGCTACCCCTACATCGACGTCAAGCGGCCGATGGACGGCCTCACCGAGCTGATCGAGGTGAAGCCGGACGAGCCGTTCATCCTGCACCCGGGCGAGTTCGTGCTGGGGTCGACCCTCGAGCGCATCGCCATCCCGGCCGACCTGGCCGCCCGGCTGGAGGGCAAGTCGAGCCTCGGCCGGCTCGGGCTGCTGACCCACTCGACCGCCGGCTTCCTGGACCCCGGCTTCGAGGGCCACGTGACCCTGGAGCTGTCCAACGTCGCCAACCTGCCCATCACCCTGTTCCCGGGCATGCGGATCGGTCAGATCGCGATCTTCCAGCTCACCACGCCCGCCGAGCGGCCCTACGGGTCGCGGGGGATGCGCTCCAAGTACCAGGGCCAGCGCGGCCCCACCGAATCCAGGTACTGGGAGAACTTCCCGGCCGAGTAGCCGATCACTCGGCCGGGCGCGACCCTTCGGCTTCGAGCGAGGCCTGCAGGACCTGGGCGACGTCGAGGACGCGGACGCCTTCGGCGGTCCCCTCGGCCTGGCGCTGCTTGACCGCGTCGTCGAGCATCACCAGGCAGTAGGGGCAGGC
>DASQWY010000443.1:0-6699 GCA_035640005.1 Actinomycetes bacterium | reverse complement strand
CGCGGTGTTTCGTGCGTGGCGCAACTGCTGGACGAGCAGGCACCCCGGACCTGCAAGGCGGTGTGGGAGGCACTGCCGCTGGGCGGGGACGCCTACCACGCCAAGTACGCCCGCAACGAGGTCTACACCCTGGTTCCCAGGTTCGCGGCGCAGGAGCCGGGCATCGAGAACCCCACCGTTACCCCCATCCCGGGCGACGTCATGTACTTCTCGTTCGAGCCGTGGCAGCTCACGCCCGGCTCGCACGGGTACGGCGAGCAGGACACACCGCGCCAGCAGGAGCAGACCATCGACCTGGCAATCTTCTACGGCCGCAACAACCTGCTGCTCAACGGCGACGTCGGCTGGGTGGTCGGCAGCGTGTTCGCCACCGTCGTGGACGGCCTGGAGCGGATGGCGGAGGCGTGCAACGACGTCTGGCGCGCCGGCGCGGTTGGCGAGCGGCTCAGCTACGCCCGCCGCGAGCCGTAGGGCCGATGGCCGAGCGGGCCAGCGTCCCCGGCCCCGGCCGGCAGCGCGGCGTCGGCGTGGTGGCCCCGTTCGACCTGGCGCTGGACCGGGAGCTGTGGCGCTGGGTGCCCGACGACGTGTCGCTGTTCCTCACCCGGACCCCGCACGTGGAGGCGCCGGTCAGCATCGAGCTGGCCGAGGCGGTCAGCGACCCCGACGACCTCGCCCGCGCGACCAGGGCGGTGCTCGCGGTCGAGCCGCGGGTGGTGGCCTATGCGTGCACCTCCGGCAGCTTCGTGCAGGGCGTGGACGGCGAGCGCCGCCTGGTCAGGGCGATGGTGGCGGCCGGGGCGCCCACGGCGGTGACGACCTCGGGGGCGCTGCTGGCGGCGCTGGGCGCGCTCGGCGCCCGCCGGGTCGCCGTCGCCACCCCCTACGTCGAGAACGTCACCGCCCGCCTGCACCGGTTCCTGGCCGAGGCCGGGGTGGCCACCGTGTCCAGCGCCCACCTCGGGCTGGAGGCGGGCATCTGGAAGGTGCCGTACGAGACCACCGCGCGGCTGCTGCGCGACGCCGACTCGCCGGCCGCCGAGGCGGTGTTCGTCAGCTGCACGAACCTGCCCACCTACGACCTGATCGCCCCGCTGGAGCGGGAGCTCGGCAAGCCGGTGCTCACCGCCAACCAGGTCACCCTGTGGGCGGCCCTGCGGGCGGTCGGCGCCGAGCCGGTCGGGCCCGGGCAGCGGCTGCTGGCCGCGGCGGAGCGGCGCTCCTAGCCGGCGTGCAGCGCCAGCTGCAGCAGCTCGGCCAGGTGGAGCGCCTCGCGGCCGGTCTCCTGCGCGATCTGGGTGCGGCAGCTCCACCCGTCGGCCAGGACCAGGGTGTCGGGGTCGGCGGCGCGCACCGCCGGCAGCAGCACCCGCTCGCCGCAGGCCTTGGACAGCTCGTAGTGGCCGCGCTCGAAGCCGAAGTTGCCGGCCAGCCCGCAGCAGCCGGAATCGAGCACCCGGTTGTCGACCCCGACGCGCGCCAGCAGCCGCTGGTCGGCGGAGAACCCCATGACCGCGTGCTGGTGGCAGTGGGTCTGGCTGATCGAGGCGCGGCGCAGGCGCGGCGGCCGCCAGCCCGGCGCGTGCTCGCCGAGGAACTCCGCCAGGGTGAAGGTCCGCCGCGCCAGCCGGCTGGCGTCCTGGTCGCCCGGCAGCAGCTCCTCGAGGTCGCCGCGCAGCACCGCGGTGCAGCTCGGCTCCAGGCCGACCACGGGCGTGCCAGCCTCCAGCGCCTCGCCGAGCACGCCCAGGGTGCGCCGCAGCACCCGCCGGGCCACGCCGAGCTGGCCGGTGGAGATCCAGGTCAGGCCGCAGCAGACGCCCCGCGGGGGCAGCACCACCCGGAAGCCGGCGTCCTCCAGCACCTCGGTGGCCGCGCGCGCCACCGCCGGGGTCAGGTAGTTATTGAAGGTGTCGGGCCACAGCAGCACGCGGGGCCCCGACCCACCGGCCCCCCGGCGGCGGAACCAGCGGGTGAACGGCTCGGCGGCGAACGACGGCAGCCGCCGCTGCGGGGCGATGCCGCCCAGCCGGCGGAGCGCCGGAGCGAGCAGGCGGGAGCGGACCAGCGCGTTGGCCAGGCCGGGGGCGACGGTGGCGGCGCGTGCCCACAGCGGCAGCCAGCCCATGGCGTAGTGCGAGGCCGGGCGCAGCCGCCGGGCGTAGTGGTGGTGCAGGAACTCGGCCTTGTAGGTGGCCATGTCGACGTTGACCGGGCAGTCGGTCCGGCAGCCCTTGCAGGACAGGCACAGGTCCAGGGCGTCCAGGACCTCGGCCGACCGCCAGCCGTCGGTGATCAGCTCGCCGCGGAGCATCTCGGCCAGCAGGTGCGCCCGGCCACGGGTGGAGTGCCGCTCATCGCGGGTCACCATGTAGCTCGGGCACATCACCCCGCCGGTCGACTGGCGGCACTTGCCGATGCCGACGCAGCGGCGCATGGCCTGCTCGAAGCTGCCGCCGTCGTGCGGGTAGGCGAACGCGGTCGGCAGCTTGCGGCCGGCCGTGCCGGGCCCGAAGCGCAGGTGCTCGTCCAGCCGGTACGGCCGCACCAGCACGCCGGGGTTCATGCGGTCGTCCGGGTCCCAGATCGCCTTGAACTCCTCGAAGGCGCGGACGACCTCCGCGCCGTACATCCGCGGCAGCAGCTCGGAGCGGGCCTGCCCGTCGCCGTGCTCGCCGGACACCGAGCCGCCGTGGCCGACCACCAGGTCGGCGGCCTCCTCGACGAAGCGGCGGAAGGCGGCGACGCCGGCGCTAGAGAGCAGGTCGAAGTCGATGCGGACGTGCAGGCATCCCTCGCCGAAGTGCCCGTAGACCAGGCCGCGCCGGCCGTGCCGCTGGAGCAGGGCCTGGAAGTCGCGCAGGTAGGCCCCCAGCCGGTCGGGGGGCACGGCGGCGTCCTCCCACCCGGGCCAGGCCTCCGAGCCGTCGGGCAGGCGGGTGGCCAGGCCAGCGCCGTCGGTGCGCACGCGCCACAGCACCCGCTGCTCCGCCGGCTCGGTGACGATCCGCTCGGTGACCGCGCCGTCGCCGCGCACCGCCCGCGCCAGCTCGCGGGCCCGCGCGGCGGCCTCGCCCGGGTCGTCCCCGCCCGTCTCCACCAGCAGCCAGGCGTCGCCGCCGGGCAGCACCTCCCTGGGCGATCCCCACACCGCCCGGGGCAGGCTCTCGACCAGCTGGTCGTTGATGCCCTCCACGGTCAGCGGGTGGTGCGGCAGGATCGCCGGGACCGCGTCGGCGGCGGCGAACGCGTCCGGGAAGCCGAGCACCAGCAGGGCGCGCGCCGCCGGCACCGGGACCAGCCGCACGGTCGCGCCCAGCACGGTGGCGCAGGTGCCCTCGCTGCCGACCAGCGAGCGGGCGACGTGGCGGCCGTGCTCGGGCAGCAGCCGGTCCAGGCCGTAGCCGGACACGCGGCGCGGCAGGCGCGGCAGCCGCTGGCGGATCAGCGACAGGTGGCGGCCGGCGAGCGCGTCCAGCCGGGCGTGCAGCTCCCCGACCCGGCCGCCGCCCGCCGCCGCCGGCATCGTCCCGGCCTCGAAGCGGGTGCCGTCGTACAGCAGCACCTCCAGCCGCTCGACGTTGTCGGCGGTGGTGCCCCAGGCCACCGAGTGCGCCCCGCAGGCGTTGTTGCCGATCATGCCGCCGAGCGTGCAGCGGCTGTGCGAGGACGGGTCCGGGCCGAAGGTGAGCCCGTGCGGCGCGGCCGCGGCGGACAGGTCATCGAGGACCACGCCCGGCTCCACGCGGGCGAGCCGCCGGTCCGGGTCGACCTCGACGATCCGGGTCAGGTGGCGGGAGGTGTCCAGCACCACCCCGGCGCCGTTGGCCTGGCCGGCCATGGAGGTGCCGCCGCCGCGGGTGACCAGCGGGGCGCCGACCTCGCGGCAGGCGGCCACCGCGGCGACCAGGTCATCGACGCTGCGCGGCAGCACCACCGCCAGCGGCACCTGCCGGTAGTTGGACGCGTCGGTCGCGTACAGCGCCCGGGTGCCGGCGTCGAAGGCGACCGGCCCGGCGACCGAGGAGCGCAGCAGCCGCGCCAGCCGCTCGGCGTCGACGTCGCCGGTGGCGGCCGCGGCTCAGCGCTCCTCCAGCACGGCCCGCAGGAAGCCCCGGGTGCGCTCGTGCTCGGGCGCGCTGAAGATCTGCTCGGGCGGGCCCTGCTCGATGACCTGGCCGTGGTCGAACATCATCACCCGGTGGGAGACGTCGCGGGCGAAGTGCATCTCGTGGGTGACGATCAGCATGGTGATGTCGGTCGTCTCGGCGATCTCGCGGAGCACGTGCAGCACGCCGGCGACCAGCTCCGGGTCCAGCGCCGAGGTCACCTCGTCCAGCAGCAGCACCTTCGGCTCCATCGCCAGCGCCCGGGCGATCGCCACCCGCTGCTGCTGGCCGCCGGACAGCTGGTTGGGCCGCGCGTCCAGCTTGGCGGTCAGCCCGACCCGGTCGAGCAGCTCGCGGGCCTTCTGCTCGGCCTTGTCCCGGTCGACCCCGAGGGAGTGGACCGGCGCCTCGGTGACGTTGCGCAGCACGGTCATGTTCGGGAACAGGTTGAACTGCTGGAAGACCATGCCGATCTTCCGGCGCACCTGGCGCAGGTGCTTCTCGTTGGCGGGGACGAGCTGGTCGCCCCGCTCCATGTGCCACAGGGGCGTGCCGTCGACGAAGATGCGCCCGCCGTTGAGGCGCTCCAGGGTCATCAGCAGCCGCAGGATGGTGGTCTTGCCCGAGCCGCTGGGGCCGATGAGGGTGACCCGCTCGCCGGGCGCGACCTGGAAGTCGAGCTCGCGGAGCACGACGTTGTCGCCGAACTGCTTGACGACCCGCTCGAAGCGGATGATGGGCTCGCCGCCGCCGCGGGCTTCGGCGGTGGCGGGGCCAGGGGCTTGCTCAGTGGCCAAGGCGCGCCTCCAGCTTTCGCAGGGCGATGGCGGTAGGGTAGCTCGCCGCCAGGAAGATGAGGCCGGCGAGGGTGATCGGCTCCAGGTAGCGGAAGCTGATGGACCCGATCGCCTGGGAGCGCTGCACCATCTCCGGCACGGTGATCAGCGCCAGGAACGGCGTCTCCTTGAACATGGAGATGGCGTAGTTGCCGAGCGCCGGCAGCACGTTGCGGATCGCCTGCGGGAGGATCACGTGCTGCCATTGCAGCCGCGCCGGCAGCGACAGCGCGGTGCAGGCCTCCCACTGGCCCTTGGGGACGCCCTCGATGCCCGCCCGGTAGACCTCGGCGAGGTAGCAGGCGTAGTGCACGCCCAGCCCGAGGACGCCGGTGACGAGCGGGGACAGCGTCACGCCGAAGCCGGGCAGCACGAAGAACAGGAAGAACAGCTGCACGATCAGCGGGGTGCTGCGGACGAACTCGATGAACGCGGTCACCAGCGGCGCCAGCACCGGCACGTGCGCCCGGCGGATGATCGCGAACGCCAGGCCGAGCACGGCGGCCAGCGCCGTGCCCAGGACGGTGGCGACCAGGCTGTAGCGGAGGAACGCCGACAGCAGGTCCGGCAGGGTGTCGAGCGCGAAGCTCCAGTCCCAGCTCATATGAGCTCACTCTCCACCGGCTCGCTGAACGGTGGGGCGAACAGCTTGCGCCGCTCCTCGCGCTGGCCGATCGCCGCCTTGGCCCTGCCCTCCAGCAGGTTCATGCCGAGGGTGAGCAGGTAGGCGAGCACGAAGTAGAGGACCAGCGAGAGCGTGAAGATGAACCGGTCGTTGCCCAGTGCCGCGCGGTAGGCGTTGGTGACCGCGGTCAGGTCGATGATCGTGATGGTGAACACCAGCGGGGTGCTCTTGAGCAGCTGGATGAGCAGGTTGGTGAACGGCGGGATCATGCCGACGACCGCCTGCGGCAGGATCACCCGCCGCATCCGCTCGTAGGGCGTCATGTTCAGCGCGACCGTGGCCTCCCACTGCGCCCTGGGGACCGCGTTGATGGCGCCGCGGACGACCTCGGCGCCGTAGGCCCCGAAGTTCAGCGAGAAGGCGAGCACGCCGACGAACAGGGGCGCGAGCTGGTAGCCGAACTGCGGCAGCACGAAGAACAGCCACCACAGCTGGACCAGCAGGGAGGTGCCACGGAAGAACTCGATGAACACCCGGGCGACGAACCGCGGCGCGACCCGGTGGGCCCGCGCCAGCAGGCCGAAGGCGAGGGCGACCACCAGCGCACCGGCCGCGCCGAGCACCGTGATGAGCAGCGTGGTCCAGATCCCCCGGACGGCGTCGTCGACCCAGGGGCCGAAGCTCGACAGCGCGCTCATGCCACGCTCCGGTCTCTGCTCAGCCCTGGCAGAGCATTGCCGTGGTGATGTTGTTCGGAGGGATGGTCTCGGGGCCGAAGCCGAACGGCTGGATGAGCTTCAGCAGCTCGCCGGACTGCTTCAGCTTGGCCAGCTGGGCGTTGAATGCCTCGCGCAGGTCGTTGTCGGCCTTGCGGAACACCGCGCCGCCGCAGCCGTGCTGCTCCTTGCCGTCGACCACCGGGGTGAACGGCTGGGTCAGGTCGACGCCGGCGCTGGGGTTTTCCTTGAGGATGTTGCGCAGCGAGATGCTGGTGAGCCCGAACGCGCCGATGCGGCCTGCGGTGAGCGCCGCCAGGCCGTCGCGCTGGCTGGCGACCTGGACGATGTTGCCGGTGGACACGCCCGACTTCTTGGCGTAGATGCCCTCGACCGCGCCGGAGAGCACGCCC
>DASQWY010000442.1:0-5701 GCA_035640005.1 Actinomycetes bacterium | reverse complement strand
CGAGGTCCGCCAGTTCCTGGATCGCATCGAGGCCGGGGTGGTCTACGTCAACCGCCGCGCCGGCGCGACCACCGGCGCCTGGCCTGGGGTGCAGCCGTTCGGCGGCTGGAAGGGGTCGGGCAGCTCCGGCAAGGCCGGCGGCGGCCTCTACTACGCGCAGCAGTTCATGCGGGAGCAGTCCCAGACGGTGGTCGGGTGAGCGGCCCGCCGGCCTGGCTGGACCCGGGGCGGCCGGTCCCCGACCTGCGCACCGAGCTGCCGGGACCGGCGGCGCGGGCGGTGCTGGAGCGGGACGCGCGGGTGACCAGCCCGTCGCTGCCGCGCGCCTACCCGCTGGTCCCCAGGCGCGGCTTCGGGTCGGTGCTGGAGGACGTGGACGGCAACCTGTTCCTGGACGCCAACGCCGGCATCGCCGTCTGCTCCACCGGGCACGCCCACCCGCGGGTGGTGGAGGCGGTCCGCCGCCAGGCCGGCGAGCTGCTGCACTACTCGGCCAGCGACTTCTACCTGCCGATCTACTCGGAGCTGTGCGAGGCGCTGGCCGCCACCGCGCCGATGCCGGGGCCGGTGCGCGTGTTCCTGACCAACTCGGGCACCGAGGCGGTGGAGGGCGCGCTCAAGCTGGCGCGGGCGGCCACCGGCCGCCAGTACGTGGTCAGCTTCCTCGGCGCCTTCCACGGCCGCAGCTACGGCTCGGTCAGCCTCACCGCCTCCAAGGCCAGGTACCACACCGGGTTCGGGCCGCTGCTGCCGGGGGTGCTGCACGCCCCCTACGGCTACTGCCACCGCTGCCCGCTGCACCTGCGCTACCCGGCCTGCGACCTGGCCACCGCCGACTACCTGGAGCAGGTGCTGTTCCGCTACCAGGTGGAGCCGCAGGAGGTGGCGGCGGTGTTCGTCGAGCCGGTGCAGGGGGAGGGCGGCTACGTCCAGCCGCCGCCCGGCTGGCTGGCGAGGGTCAAGCAGGTCTGCGAGCGGCACGGCATCCTGCTGGTCGCCGACGAGGTGCAATGCGGCGTCGGCCGCACCGGCGCGATGTGGGCGGTCGAGCGGGAGGGCGTCGAGCCGGACGTGCTGGTGACCGCCAAGGGGATCGCCTCCGGGCTGCCGCTCGGCGCCTTCATGGCCCGCGCCGAGCTGATGCGCTGGGGGCCGGGCGCGCACGGCTCCACCTACGGCGGCAGCCCGGTGCCGTGCGCGGCGGCGCTGGCGACCCTGGCGGTGCTGCGCGAGGAGCGGCTGCTGGCCAACGCCACCGAGCAGGGCGCGCACCTGCGCGCCGGCCTGGAGCGGCTGCGCGCCCGGGTGCCGTGGCTGGTCGAGGACGTCCGCGGGCCCGGGCTGATGATCGGGGTGGAGTTCCCCAGCGGCGAGCTGGCCGAGGCGGTGCAGCAGGCCTGCTTCGAGCGCGGCCTGCTGGTGCTGGAGGCGGGGGAGAGCGCGGTGCGGCTGTCGCCGCCGCTGGTGGTCACCCGCCAGCAGTGCGACACCGCCCTGCGGCTGTTCGACGAGGCGGTCGACCAGGTCGCCGAGTCCGCCCCGGCCGGCCGCGGCCACCCCGAGGTGGTCGGCGGGTGAGCGACGGCAAGGTCGCCAGCATGGCCGAGGCGGTCCGGGAGCTGGTCCGCGACGGCGACACGGTGGCGATCGAGGGGTTCACCCACCTGATCTGCTTCGCCGCCGGCCACGAGATCATCCGCCAGCGCAAGCGCGACCTGACCCTGTGCCGGCTCACCCCCGACGTGGTCTACGACCAGATGGTCGGCGCCGGGGTCGCCCGCAAGCTGGTGTTCTCGTGGCTGGGCAACCCCGGGGTCGGCTCGCTGCATGCCATCCGCCGGCGGGTGGAGCACGCCGACCCGGAGCCGCTGGAGCTGGAGGAGTACTCCCACTTCGGCATGGTCGGCCGCTACACCGCCGGCGCCGCCCACCTGCCCTTCTACCCGCTGCGCTCCTACTTCGAGAGCGACCTGCCGCGGGTCAACCCCAACATCCGCCCGGTCGCCTCGCCGTTCGGCGGCGAGCCGGTGTACGCGGTGCCGCCGCTGAACCCGGACGTGACCGTGGTCCACGCGCAGCGGGCCGACGCCGCCGGCGACACCCAGCTGTGGGGGCTGACCGGCTGCCAGAAGGAGGCCGCCTTCGCCGCCAGCCGGGTGATCGTGGTGGTCGAGGAGCTGGTCGACGAGCGGGTGGTGCGCGCCGACCCCAACCGGACGCTGATCCCCGGCCTCAAGGTCGACGCGGTGGTGGTGTGCCCGCGCGGCGCGCACCCCTCCTACGCGCAGGGCTACTACGACCGCGACAACCGCTTCTACCTGGAGTGGGACGCGATCAGCCGCGACCCGCCGCGGCTGGACGCCTGGCTGGACGAATGGGTCCACGGCACCGCCACCCACGCCGAGTACGTGGCGAAGCTGGGCGAGCGGCGCTGGCGGTCGCTCACCCCCGCGCCCGCCCGCTCCGGCGAGGTCGACTACGGGGACTACCGATGACGTCGAAGGACGAGATGCTGGTGGTGGCGGGGGCGCGGGCGCTGGCCGGCCGGCGGGTCTGCTTCGTCGGCATCGGCCTGCCGAACATCGCGGTGGCGCTGGCGCAGCGGACGGTCGCGCCCGACATCGAGCTGATCTACGAGTCGGGGGTGTACGGCGCCCGGCCGGCGCGGCTGCCGCTGTCGATCGGGGACCCGTGCCTGGTCACCGGGGCGACCGCGGCGATGAGCATGGTGGAGCTGTTCCAGTACTACCTGCAGGGCGGGCTGGTCGACGTCGGCTTCCTCGGCGCCGCCCAGCTGGACCGCTTCGGCAACATCAACACCACCGTGATCGGCGACTACGCCCGCCCGAAGGTGCGCCTGCCCGGCTCGGGCGGCGCCTGCGAGATCGCCATCAACGCCGGCGAGGTGTTCGTGCTGATGCGCCAGTCGGCCCGCTCGTTCGTGGAGTCGATCGACTTCCGCACCAGCCCCGGCAACCTGGGCGGGTCGGCGCTGCGCGCCGCGCAGGGCTGGCAGGGCCGCGGCCCGTCGGTGGTGGTCACCGACCTCGGCCGCTACGGCTTCGACCCCGACAGCGGCGAGATGGTGCTGCGTGCCGTCCACCCCGGGGTCACCGTCGAGCAGGTGCGCGCCGCCACCGGCTGGGACCTGCGGGTCGCCGACGACCTCGAGGTGACCCCGGAGCCGACCCCGGAGGAGCTGCGCCTGATCCGGCAGGAGCTTGATCCCGAGGGGGTCTACGTCAAGGGATGACCAGCCACGTGTTCCACCGCGGCACAAACCTGCCCACGGTGGCCAGGGCGCGGGGCGCCGAGCTCTGGGACACCGACGGCCGCCGCTACCTGGACGGGGCCGGTGGGGCGGTCGTGGTCGGCGTCGGCCACGGGGAGCCGTCGGTGGTGGCGGCCATCGCCGAGCAGGCCGCCAGGGTCGCCTACGCCCACGGGACCATGTTCACCTCCGAGGCGCTGGAGGCCTACGCCGCTGAGCTGGCCGCGCTGCTGCCGGTCGACGATGCCCGCGTGTACCCGGTCGCCGGCGGCAGCGAGGCGACCGAGACCGCCCTGAAAATGGCCCGCGCCTACCACCTGGCGCGCGGGCAGGACCGCCACCTGCTGATCGGCCGCTGGGGCTCCTACCATGGCAACACCCGCGGGGCGCTGGACGTCTCCGGCCGCCAGCCGCTGCGCCGCCCCTACCTGCCGTGGCTGGGCCAGGCCCGCCACACCCTCGCCCCCTACGAGTACCGCTGCCCGTTCCCCGACACCCACCCGCGCGGCTGCGGCGCCCGCTACGCCGAGGCGCTGGAGGCGGCGATCGTGCAGGCCGGCCCCGAGCGGGTGGCCGCGTTCGTGGCCGAGCCGGTGGCCGGCGCCGCCCTCGGCGCGGCCGTCCCGCCCGACGACTACTGGCCGGCGGTCGCCGAGGTGTGCCGCCGCCACGGGGTGCTGCTGGTCGCCGACGAGGTCATGACCGGGTTCGGGCGCACCGGCCGCTGGTTCGCCTGCGACCACTGGGGCGTCCGCCCCGACCTGCTGGTGCTGGCCAAGGGCGCGTCCTCGGGCTACTGGCCGCTGGGCCTGGCGGTCGCCTCCGGCGAGGTCCACGACACCATCGCCGCCGCCGGCGGCCTCACCCACGGGCTCACCTACTCCCACCACGTGGTCGGCGCCGCCGCCGGCCGGGCGGTGCTGCGGCTGCTGCGCGAGCGGGGCCTGGTGGAGGCGGCCGCGGTGCGCGGCAAGCGGCTGCTGGCCGGGCTGGAGGCCAGGCTCGGCGGCCACCCCGCCACCGGCGACGTGCGCGGCCTGGGGCTGATGGTGGCGGTGGAGCTGGTCGCCGACCGGGCCAGCAAGGTGCCGTTCCCGCGCGCCGAGCGGGTCGCCGAGCGGGTGGTGGCGGCCGCCCGCGAGCGCGGCCTGCTGCTGTACTCCTCCAGCGGCTGCGCCGACGGCGTCGACGGCGACCTGCTGCTGCTCGGCCCGCCGCTGGTGGTCGACGACGGCCAGGTCGACGAGCTGGTGGCGCTGACCGCCGCGGCGGTCGAGGCGGTGCTGCCCGGTTAGCCCTCGGCTAGCCGCCCGCACGGGCGAAGTGCGACGATAGCCCCGGCCAAGCGGTGGGACGAGGCGGCGAGGGGCGCGCGTGGCGGGGAAGCGGGAGCCGGGCGGCGGCGTGCCGCGCG
Source organism: Actinomycetes bacterium (assembly GCA_035640005.1). Classification (GTDB taxonomy): domain Bacteria; phylum Actinomycetota; class CALGFH01; order CALGFH01; family CALGFH01; genus DASQWY01. The sequence goes on along the minus strand of DASQWY010000442.1, from coordinate 1,016 downwards.
CCGCGCGGGCGGGCCTTGCCGGGCTGGCCGCGGTGACGCTGCTCGCCCTGGCCGCCGCCGGCAGCCAGCGCGGGTCGCTCGGCCGCGGCGGCGGCCACGCCCGCTTCCCGCTGGAGCTGGTGGAGACGCTGGTGCTGCTGCTGGCCGTCGCCGGCCTGGCCGCGCTGGTGCTGGCCGCCTGGGTGCTGCTGCCCGACCAGCGGCTGCGCACCCCCCGCCGCCGCCGCGGCGGCGGCGCCTACAGCCTGCTGATGGTGCTGCTGGTGGTGCTGGTCGTGTGGGTCTTCCGCGGCCAGCACCAGTGGTTCGGGCGGCGGCAGGGGCCGCCCACCACCACGCCGCCGCCCGGCGCCGGGCCGGACGCCACCGCCCCGCCGCTGATGACCACTCGCTACGCGTGGGTGCCGGTGCTGCTGGTCGGCCTGCTGGTGGTCGCGCTGGGCGCGGTGCTGGTGGCGCAGGCGGCGGCGGAGCGCCGCCGCCGGTCGGGCCGCAGCCCCCGGCAGCGGCTGGCCGAGCTGGTCGACGACACCCTCGACGACGTGCTGCGCGAGCCCGACCCGCGGCGGGCGGTGATCGCCGCCTGGGCGCGCATGGAGCGGGGGCTGGCCGCCGCCGGCCTGCCCCGGCGCGCCGCCGAGGCGCCGTTCGAGTACCTCGGCCGCGTGCTGGCCGAGCAGCGCGTGCGGCCGGCGGCCGCGCACCGCCTCACCGACCTGTTCGAGCGGGCCAAGTTCAGCCGCCACCCGGTCGACCGGGGCATGCGCGACGACGCCGTCGCCGCGCTGCTGGCGGTCCGGCAGGAGCTGCTCGAACAGGAGCAGGAGGAGCGGGAGGAGCGGGAGGAGCGGGAGGAGGCGATGGGCCGATGAAGTGGCCGCTGGTGCGGGCGGCGACCCTGGCGGTGCTCGCCACCGCCGTGCTGCTGGCGGTCCTGCAGCTGGCGCCGGCGCGTCGGCCGGCGGCGCTGGCGGTGTGGCTGCTGCTGCTCGGCGCCATCGCCGCGCAGCTGGCCG
>DASQWY010000441.1:0-11557 GCA_035640005.1 Actinomycetes bacterium | reverse complement strand
CGTTTCCGTGCCCGCCACGGCCGCCCGGTCGGCGCGGTCGCCGCGCCGCCGGCCGGCCTGGCCGCCGCCATCGAGGCCGGGCTGCACGGGCGCCGGCGCCGCTCGCTCCACTTCGACCTGCGCGGGCTGACCGAGTTCGAGCGGGCGGTGCTGGCCAAGACCGCCGAGATCCCCGCCGGCCAGGTCCGCCCGTACGCCTGGGTGGCGTCCGAGATCGGCCGGCCGCGCGCGGTCCGGGCGGTCGGCTCGGCCCTGGCCGGCAACCCGGTGCCGCTGCTGATCCCCTGCCACCGGGTGGTCTACTCCGACGGCCGGGTCGGCATGTACGCGCTCGGGCCGGAGAACAAGCGGGCCGCGCTGACCGCCGAGGGCGTCGACCCCGACGAGCTGGAACGCCTCGCCCGCGCCGGGGTGCGCGTGGTCGGCAGCGACACCACCCGGGTCTTCTGCTTCCCCACCTGCCGCCACGCCCGCCGCATCACCCTGGCCCACCGGGTGGAGTTCGGGAGCCCCAAGACGGCGGCCGCGGCCGGCTACCGCCCCTGCCGCCACTGCCGCCCCGCCGCGGCCTAGGAGGAACCCAGGTGGAGATCACCAGCTACGACGCGGCCGGCTGACCGCGCGGCCGTCAGCGGGCCTCCTCCACCGCCGCCCTGGCCGCCCGGACCGAGCCCGGGTTCACCACCCGCAGGCCGAGCAGCGCCATCGGCACCAGCACCAGGCCGTCCAGCAGGAACGGCGCGCGCAGGCCGAGCGTGCGGCCGAGCACGCCGCCGAGCACCGCCCCGAGCGGCCCGGTGCCGAGGCTGATCAGCCGGTAGGCGCTCAGCACCCGGCCGATCAGCCGGTCGGGCAGCAGCGCCTGGCGCAGCGACGACGACACCACGTTCCAGACGATCACCTCGAATCCGAGCAGCGCCAGCAGCCCGCCGGCCAGCCACCCGTTGGAGACCAGGCCGACCGCGAAGCTGGTGGCGCCCTCCAGCGCCACCTCGGCGATCATCACCCGGGCGGTGCCGAAGCGGCGGCTGAGACGCGCCGCCGCCAGGCTGCCGAGCACCCCGCCGGCCGCGAAGCAGCTGATCAGCAGGCCGTAGCCGGCCGCGGGGACGTGCAGCTGCTCCCTGGCGAACAGCACCAGGATCGCCAGCCACGCCCCGGCCATCAGGTTGGTGACCCCGACCATCACCGCCAGGGCGCGCAGCAGCCGGTGGCCGAGCAGCCAGCGCAGCCCCTCGACGACCTCGCCGCGCAGGGTGGAGCGGGCGCCCTCCCGCGGCCCGCCACGGAAGCGGCCACGGATGGCGAGCAGCAGCGCCGCGCTGCCCAGGAACGAGGCGGCGTCGGCCAGGAACGGCAGCGCCGGGATCCAGGCGAACAGGGCGCTGCCGATGGGCGGGCCGACGAAGCCCTCGCCGACGATCTCCGCCCCCTGCAGCCGGCCGTTGGCCCGCTCCAGCCGCTCCGGCAGGCGGGAGACGATGGCCGGCACGATCGCTTGTGAGGCGGTGTCGAACAGGGTCCTGCCGGTTCCCAGCAGGAGGCCGGCCGCAAATAGCAGCGGGATGCTCGCCCAGCCGGCCAGCACGGCGATCCCGAGCGCGGCGACCACCGCGAACCGGAAGGCGTCCACCGTCCACAGCACCGTGCGGCGGTCCCAGCGGTCGACCAGGGCGCCGCCCGGCAGGCTGAACAGCAGCAGCGGGAACTGGCCGGCGAACACCACCGCGGACACCGCCAGCGGGTCGCGGGTCAGCGACGCGGCCAGCAGCGCCAGCGCGGTGAGGTGCACGCCGTCGCCGACCGTGGAGATGGCGGCGGCCGTCCACAGCTTCCGGTAGGAGGGGCCGAGGCCCATGCCGAGACTCTAGCGTGGGGCTCAGCTGGACTCGCGGACCACCAGGTTGGTGTGCAGGATCACGCTGACGCCCGCCGCCTCGCCGGCGATCCTGGCCAGCAGCAGGCGGGTGATCTGCCGGCCCATCTCCTCGACCGGCTGCGCCACCGAGGTCAGCCGCGGCTCCGACCAGCGCGACACCACCGAGTCGTCGAAGCCGACCACGGCCACGTCCTCGGGGACGCGCCGCCCGGCCGCCCGCAGCGCGTCCAGCGCGCCGGCGGCCATCAGGTCGTTGGCGGCGAACACCGCGTCCATGTCGGCGGCGCGCTCCAGCAGCGCCCGCATGGCCCGCTGGCCGCTCTCCTCGGTGAAGTCGCCCTCCTCGACCAGCCGGCGGGTGGCGCGGGCCCCGGCCGCGCGCAGCGCGTCCCGATAGCCGTCGAGCCGGTCCAGGCCGGGGGCCATGTCCAGCGGGCCGGTGATGGTGGCGATCCGCCGACGGCCCCGCGCCAGCAGGTGCTGGACGGCCACGGCGGCGCCGCCGCGGTTGTCGGCGTCGACGTAGCTGGCCCTGGTCGCCGCGGCCGGCCGGCCCACCAGCACCACCGGCACGCCTGCCTCCTCCAGCTTGCGGGGCAGCGGGTCGTCGCCGTGCAGCGAGGCGAGCAGCACGCCGTCGACGTGGCCGCCGGCGACGTAGCGCTCCAGGCGCTCCTCCTGGGCAGGGCTGCGGGCCATCACCAGCACCAGCTGGACCTCGGTGGCGGCCAGCTCGGCGCTCACCCCGCGGACGATGCGGGCGAAGAACGGGTCGGAGAAGACGCGGTCCTCGGGCTCGGACATCACCAGCGCGATCGAGTCGGTGCGACGGGTGACCAGGCTGCGGGCGGCCCGGTTGGGCACGTAGCCGAGCTGCGCCACCGCCCGCTGCACCAGGCTGCGCGCCTCGGCGCTGACCCGCGGGGAGCCGTTCACCACCCGCGAGACGGTCGCCCGGGACACGCCGGCCAGGGCCGCGACCTCTTCGAGGGTCGGCTGCGCCCGGTCGCCGGTGAGGGTCATCCGTCAGGCTCCGTCCGTCGGTCCGCCGTGCTTGATCACGTCGCGGTACCAGTGGGCGCTGTCCTTGAAGGTCCGCCGTCCGGTCGGGTAGTCGACGTGGACCAGGCCGAAACGCTGCGAGTAGCCCTCCGCCCACTCGAAGTTGTCCAGCAGCGACCAGACGAACAGCCCGCGCAGGTCGACGCCGGCCTGAATGGCCTGCCTGGCGGCGCGGACGTGGTCGTCGAGGAAGCGGATGCGCGCGGCGTCGTGGACGTCGCCGAGCGCGTCGACCTCGTCGTTGAAGGCGGCGCCCAGCTCGGTGATGGCCAGCGGCACCGGCGGGTAGTCGCGCCGCAGCCGGGCGAGCACCTCGACCAGGCCGGAGGCGTCGATCTCCCAGCCGACGGCGGTGCGGGGCCGCCCCTGGTCGACGAACACCACGTCGGCCGCGCCCGGCCACGGGCCGGCGCCGCCGCGGTCGCCGGGGCCGGCCGCCACCACCAGGCGCCGGTAGTAGTTGACGCCGAGCACGTCGATGGGCGCGCCGATCAGCTCGGCGTCACCCGGCCGCAGGTGTTCCAGCCCGACCACCCGGCCCAGGTCGTCGAGGACGTCGTCGGGGTAGCGGCCGAGCAGCAGCGGGTCGAGGATGATCCGGTTGCGCAGCCCGTCGATGCGCCTGGCGGCGTCCTGGTCGGCGGCCGCCGGCGAGGCGGCGGAGACCGGGTAGGGGTCGACGGTGACGGCGAAGGAGACCGAGGGGTCGATCGCGCGCAGCGCCCGCACCGCCTGGCCGTGGGCCAGCAGCAGGTGGTGGGCGGCCTGCACGGCGGCCTGGTGGTCGCGGACGCCCGGGGCGTGCTCGCCGGAGCCATAGCCGAGGAAGGCGGCGACCCAGGGCTCGTTCAGGGTCGTCCACCAGCGCACCCGGTCCGACAGCGCCGCGAAGACGGCCTCGGCGTAGTCGACGAAGCGGGCGGCGGTCTCCCTGGCGGGCCAGCCGCCGGCGTCCTGCAGCGCCTGGGGCAGGTCCCAGTGGTAGAGGGTGACCACCGGCTGGATGCCGCGCTCCAGCAGGCCGTCGACCAGCCGCTGGTAGAAGTCGAGCCCGGCGTGGCTCGGCCGGCCGCGGCCCTCCGGCTGCACCCGCGGCCAGGCGATCGAGAACCGGTAGGCGCCCAGGCCCAGGTCCTCCATGAGCGCCGCGTCCTCGCGCCAGCGGTGGTAGTGGTCGGCGGCCACGTCGCCGGTGTCGCCACCGGCCACCCGTCCCGGGGTGTGGCTGAAGGTGTCCCAGATCGACGGCCCGCGCCCGCCCTCGTGGACGGCGCCCTCGATCTGGTACGCCGAGGTCGCCGCCCCCCACAGGAATCCTGGCGGGAAGCCGCCCTCCCCAAGCGTCGCGCTCATCCCTTGATCGCTCCCTGCATGATGCCTCCAATGATTTGCCTGCCGAGCAACAGGAAGATCACCACGAGGGGCAGCGTCGCGATGAGCGTTCCGGCCATGATGATGGAGTGGTCGGGAACGTACCCCTGACCGAGGCCCAGCAACGCCACCTGCACGGTCGGGTTGTCCTGGGTCAGGGCGATGATCGGCCAGAAGAAGTCGTTCCACGCCTGCACGAACGTGAGCATGAACAGCACCGCCATCGCCGGGCGCGCGATCGGCAGGACGATGCGCCAGAAGATGCGGAACGTGGAGGCGCCATCCACCCGCCCGGCCTCCAGCAGCTCGATCGGCAGCGCCTCGCTCAGGTACTGGCGCATGAAGAAGACCCCGAACGCGCTGACCAGCGTCGGCAGGATCACCGCCTGCAGCTGGTTCACCCAGTGCAGCTTCGCGATCAGCATGAACAGCGGGATGATGCCGAGCTGCGGCGGCACCATCAGCGTCCCGATGGTGATGAACAGCAGGACGTTGCGGCCGCGGAAGCGCAGCTTGGCGAAGGCGAACCCGGCCAGGGTGCAGAACAGCACCGTGCCGAGCGCGATGCTGCCGGCGACGATGGTGGAGTTCATCAGCGCCTTGAACATGTTGACCTGGGTGAGGGCCTTGTGGAGGTTGGAGACCAGGTTGCCTCCGGGCAGCAGCGGCGGCGGCACGCTGGCGATGTCCGCGTTGGAGGTCGAGGCGGCCACCACCGTCCAGTAGATCGGGAACAGGGAGACGACCGCGACCAGGCCGAGGACGACGTAGGAGATCCGGCCGGCCTGCAGGTACCCGACCCGGCCGCCGCGGCGGCGGGTCGGCAGGACGCTCGGAGGCGTGGTGGCGACGCTCATGGGCGGATCGCGCTCCCGGTCATGTGGCCGAGCGGATTCGGCGGGCCAGCAGGGTGTTGACGACCACGAAGACCAGGATGAGCAGGAACATCGTCCAGGCGATCGCCGCCGCCCGGCCGAGGTGGAAGTTGTACCAACCCTGGTCGTACAGGTAGAGACCCAGCGTCTGGTACTGGTGGTTGATGCCGCCCAGGTGGCCGGAGATGCCCCCGAACAGCAGCGGCTCGCCGAACAGCTGGGTGGCGCCGATGGTGGAGATGATCACCGTGAACACGATCGCGGGCCGCAGCGACGGCAGGGTGATGTGGCGGAACAGCTGCCAGCGGCCGGCGCCGTCGACCGCCGCCGCCGCGTACAGGTCGCCGGGGATGGCCTGCATCGCGGCCAGGTAGATCAGCGCGTTGTAGCCGGTCCAGCGCCAGGTCACGATCGCCGAGATGGCGACCTGCGAGGTCCACCTGCCGTTCTCCCAGTCGATGTGGTGGAAGCCGACCGCGCCGAGCAGCCAGTTGATGAAGCCGTAGTCGCGCCCGAACAGCTCCGCGAACACGATCGCGGCGGCGGCGGTGGAGGTCACGTAGGGCATGAGCACGCTGACCCGGAACAGCGTGCGGCCCCTGAGCCGGTAGTTGAGGATGTGCGCCAGGCCGAGCGCCATCAGCAGCTGCGGCACCGTGGACAGCACCCCGAGGGTGACGGTGTTCCACAGGGCGTTCCAGAAGAACTGGTCGTGCAGCAGCCGGGTGTAGTTGGTCAGGCCGATCCACGTCTGGGTGTCGGGGTTGCCGAGCTCGATCCGGTGCAGCGAGGCCCAGGCGGTGTACAGCAGCGGGAAGAGCCCGAAGGCGAAGAACAGGACGAAGAACGGCGCCACGTAGGCGTAGGGCGAGCCCTTGACGTCCAGCCGGTACAGCCGGCTGCGCCACGCCTGGCGGCGGGAGGACGCCGGCTCCTCGCGGACGGCCGGCGGGGCGCCGCTCCCCTTGATCGGGGTTGGAGTGGAAACGGCCATGGTCGCCGATCCTTGTCCTTCCGGGGCTTCGGACTCTGGCCGCCGGCGGCGCCCAGCGATGCGGCGCTGGACGCCACCGGCACGGTAGCAGAGCGATCAGGAACCGAGGGCGTTCTTCACGTCGGCCAGGAACTTGGCGTAGGAGGCGTCAGGACTGGCCCCCTGCTGCTCGACCCGCTGGATGGCGGTGCTGAAGGTGTCCTTGATGACGCCGTCCTTGGGGCCCAGCACCGCGACCGGGAGCTTCGATGCGGAGTCGCTGAAGATCTGCCCGATCGGCGCGTTGTTGAAGTACTTGTTGGTCGCGCCGGAGACCTGCGGGTCGGTGGCGGCCGCGGAGCTGGACGGGAAGCTGCCCTGCTTGACGAACAGCTTGACCTGCTGCTCCGGCGCGGTCAGCCACTTGGCCAGGTCAACCGCTTCGGCGACGTGCTTGGAGGCCTTGGGGACGGCCAGGTAGGAGCCGCCCCAGTTGCCGGTGCCGCCGGGCCCGGTGGCGACGTCCCACTTGCCGGCACCCTTGTTGCCGGCCTGGCCCTGGATGTAGCCGAGCATCCACGCGGGCGCCGAGATGGTGGCGAAGGCGCCGCTGGAGAAGGCCTGGTTCCAGGGGGTGTCGAACTGCTTCAGCCTGGCGGTCTCCTTGTTGGCGACGGCCTCCATGGCGAGGTTCCACGCCTGCTTCACCAGCGGGTTGGAGTCGTAGATCGGCTTGCCGCTCTGGTCGTAGTACTGGTTGGGCGAGGACCCGATCATGGCGTTGAACATGCCGGAGGCCGAGTCCATGAAGGCGGTCTTGGCGGGCGCCTTGGCCTGGTACTGCTTGCCGACGTTGACGTAGGACTGCCAGTCGGGCCACAGCTTGGCGACCGCCGCACGGTCGGTCGGCAGGCCCGCCTTCTTGAACAGGTCGACGCGGTAGGCGATCGCCTCCGGCCCGATGTCGGTGCCGAGCCCGATCGTGTGGCCGCTGGCGGTGGTCGCCTGCTGCCACTTCCAGGGGTAGAAGTTGCCCTTGAGCTCGCTGCCGCCGTACTGGTTGAAGTCGACCCACTTCTCGCCCTGGGTCTGGACCTGCTCGGCGATGCGGCCGACCTCGATCCCCTGGATGTCGCCGAGCCCGCTGCCGGCGGCCAGGTGCGTCTGCAGCGCCTGGTAGTACTGCTGCTCCTGCTCGACGCTGTTGTAGGAGATCTTGACGTTCGGGTGGAGCCGCTGGTACTCGTCGAAGAGCCCGGCCTCCTTGTAGCCGAAGGTACCGAACAGGTTGACCTGCAGCGTCACCGGCCCGGTGCTGCTGGACTTCTTGCTGCCGCCGCTGGAGCCGCAGCCGGCCGCCAGCAGCGCGACGATGGCGATGAGCACGCCCACGAAGGTGCTCAGCCGCCTGGGACTACTGCGCATGCATGCCTCCCTTGCCCACCTGGGGACGCGAGTGGTGCAGGAACGTGCGGGTCGGAGCCGTGTGACGACGGTTGGTGAGAGCGCTCTCACAAGGTAGGCAGAGCCTGCTCCCGGACAGCGGCGCTGTCAAGAGGCGATAAAGGAAAAGTTTCCGGGCAGCCGGGCCGGAACGGTCGAGAGCCTGGCAGAGAGCGCTCTCCGGACGCGGACGCGGTAGGCTGGCGCCATGGACGCGCCCCTCCCCGACCGCCAGCGGGTCGCCTCCGGCTCGCCGTACGAGCCGGTGATCGGCTTCAGCCGGGCGCTGCGGGTCGGCGACCGGGTGCTGGTGGCCGGGACCGCCCCGGTGTGGCCGGACGAAAGCTGCGACCCCGACCCCGGGCGGCAGGCCGCCCGCTGCCTGGCGATCCTGCTGGCCGCGCTCGCTGAGGCCGGCGCCGGCCCCGAGCACGTGGTGCGGACCCGCACCTACCTGGTCGACGCCGCCGACTGGGAGGCGGTCGGCCGCGCCCACGGCCAGGTCTTCGGCGCCGTGCGGCCCGCGGCCACCATGGTGGTGGTGGCGGGCCTGCTGGATCCCCGGTGGCGGGTGGAGATGGAGGCCGAAGCGGTGGTGACGACCTGACGGAGTCCCCGGTTCATTCGGGGGGGAGCTCGCTCCCCCCCGAACCCCCCCAAGAGCCCGGCCCGCGTCGGGCCATGGCGTGAGGAGCCGACTGCGGGAGGGCCCGCCGGAATAGCTGCGGGCGCTTCGGCGATTACAGCATTACAATGTCGCAACGCCGACCATGGCGTCCGACCTCAAGGCAGGGGTGAGCTCGACATGGAGTTCGTCAACGCGCTGCTCACGGACCCAGGCCCCGACCAGCGGACCGGCAACGGCCCGACCGACGGCGAGGCCCTCGACGCCTACTCGCAGGTGGTCACCACCGTGGCCGAGCGCGTGCTCCCCTCGGTCGCCAGCCTGCGCGTCAGCCGCAGCTTCCCCGGCGGCCGGCAGGCCCAGGGGTCGGGATCGGCGGTGGCGATCACCCCCGACGGCTTCCTGGTCACCTCGGCCCACGTGGTCGAGGGGTCCAGCCGCGGCCGGGCGTCGCTGACCGACGGACGCGAGCTGCGCTTCGAGGTGGTGGGGCGGGACGCGCTCTCCGACCTCGCGGTGATCCGCGTGAGCGGGGCCGACCTGGAGCCGGTGTCCCTGGGGAACGCCGACCGGCTCCGGGTCGGCCAGCTCGTGGTCGCCATCGGCAGCCCGATGGGGCTGGCCGGCTCGGTCACCGCCGGGGTGGTGAGCGCCCTCGGCCGCTCCTTCCCCACCAGCGACGGCCGCGCCAGCCGGATGGTCGAGAACGTCATCCAGACCGACGCCGCCCTGAACCCCGGCAACTCCGGCGGGGCGCTGGTCGACGGGCGCGCCAACATGGTCGGGGTCAGCACCGCCGTGGCCGGGGTGGGGCTGGGGCTGGCCGTGCCGATCAACACCACCACCCGGCAGATCATCGCCGCGCTCATGCGCGAGGGCCGCTTCCGCCGCGCCTTCATCGGCATCGCCGGCGGCCAGCGCCCGCTGCCGCCCAGGGTCGCGCGCAGCCTCGGCCGCACCGCCGGCATCGAGGTCGTCCAGGTCGTGCAGGGCAGCCCGGCCGCCCGCGCCGGCGTCCGCAACGAGGACCTCATCATCGACGTGGACGGGACCCCGGTGGCCGACGCCGGCGACCTGCAGCGCCTGATGGTCAGCGAGCGGATCGGCCGCCCGGTCATCGTCCGCGCCTTCCGCGGCGGCGACCTGGTCGAGCTCACCGTCGTCCCGGTCGAGCTGGAGAGCTGACGCCCCCCTCCCCGGAGGCGTGTGCCATCCTCCGGGGATGCCCACCCCGGCCCTCGGAGCCCGCGAGCGGCGGCGGCTCGCCCCGCTGGCCGCCGCCCTGGCCAGGGCCGCCGACCCCGCCGCCGGCGCGCGGCTCGAGCCGGTCGCCGGCGACCTGCCGCGCGGGGCCAGGGCCGGGCTGCTGGCCGGCACCTTCAACCCGTTCACCCGCGCGCACGCCGCCCTGGCGGTGGCTGGCCACCGGCGCGGCCTGGACCGGGTCGTGCTCGCCATGGCCCCCGTCAGCCTCGACAAGGAGCGGCTGGAGCGCGCCCACCCGATCGACCGGCTCGACTGGACCCGCGACTGGGCCCGCGACCACGACTGGGCGGTGGCGGCCGTGGCCAGCCGGCCGCTGCTGGTCGACATGGCCGAGGCGCTCGGCGGCCTGACCGGCGCCCCGGTCGTGTTGCTGCTGGGGACCGACAAGGCCGCCCAGCTGGTGGACGCCCGCTACTACGACGACCTGGGCGCGGCCATCGCCCGGCTGGACCGGGCCGCGACCCTGCTGGTCGCCGACCGCTCCGGCCACGCGCTGCCGGCGCTGCCGCTGCGCTTCGCCAGGCTGGCGACCCCCGGCTGGGTGCCCGAGCGGTCGGCGACCGAGGCCAGGGCGGCCGCCGCGGCGGGCCGGCCGCTGCGCGGGCTGCTGCCCGCGGCGGTGGCGCGCGCGGTCGCGCGGACCGGCGCCTACGATATGGACCCCACCCGCTACCTGGCCCGGGCGCGGTCGCTCGACACCCTGCTGGCCCAGGCCCGCTGAGCCCGGAGGTCGCTCATGGCCGAGCGGAACGTGGACTACCTCATCGTGGGCGGGGGGGTGGCCGCGGCCAAGGGTGCCGAGGGCGTCCGCGCGGCCGGCGGGCAGGGCTCGGCGGTGGTCATGACCGCCGAGGCCGAGCTGCCCTACGAGCGCCCGCCCCTGTCCAAGGAGTTCCTGCGCGGCGAGGCCGGGCGCGACAAGGCCCGCACCCACGACGAGGCCTGGTACCGCGACCACGGGGTCGACCTGCTGCTGGCCACCCGCGCCTCCGGCCTCGACCTGGCCGGCCACACGGTCACCACCGAGCTGGGCGACCGGCTCCGCTATCACCGCCTGCTGCTGGCCACCGGCGCGCGGCCGATCCGCCTCGGCCTGCCCGGCGAGGAGCTGGAGGGCGTCCACTACCTGCGCTCGATCGACGACTCGGAGCGGCTGCGGGCGGCTATCTCCCGGGCGGGGACCATGGTGGTCATCGGCGGCGGCTTCATCGGCGCGGAGGTCGCCGCCAGCGGCACCCAGATGGACACCAGGGTCACCGTGCTGGAGCTGGCCGAGACGCTGTGGACCCGCGCGGTCGGCCCGGAGCTGGGCCGCTTCTTCGAGGACTTCCTGCGCAGCCGGGGCGTGCACGTGCGCACCCACACCGGCGCCGAGCGGCTGGAGGGCGACGAGAGCGTGGAAGCGGTGGTGCTGCCCGACGGCAGCCGCCTGCCGGCCGACGTGGTGGTGATCGGCGTCGGCGTGCGCCCCGACACCGGGCTGGCCGAGCAGGCCGGGCTCCGGGTCGACGACGGCATCCTGGTCGACCAGCAGCTGCGCGCCGGCGCCGACGTCTGGGCGGCGGGCGACGTGGCCAGGGCCGAGCACCCGCTGTTCGGGCGGATCCGCATCGAGCACTGGGCCGAGGCGCTCAGCCAGGGCCTGCTCGCCGGCCGCAACATGGCCGGGGCGGGGGAGCGCTACGACCGCGTCCCCTGCTTCTTCTCCGACCAGTTCGACCTGACACTGTCCTACCTCGGCCACGCCGGCAGCTGGGACCGGCTGGTCGTGCGCGGCGACCTGGCGGTCGCTGCGCCCTGCTTCGTGGCCTGGTACCTGCGGGGGGACACGCCGCGCGCGGCCCTGATCGTCAACGACCGGGACGCCGAGGATCCCGTCCGCGAGGTGATCCGCCGCGCGAAGCCGGTCGAGCCGGCGCGCCTGGTCGACGAGGCGACGCCGCTGGACGAGCTGTAGGGTGTTCGGGACGTTCGCGGCCGGGCATGGAAGGGCCCCCGCGCCATCCGGGGGGGCCAAGACAGCGCGAGGGGCCGCAAGCTGCATAGTACTGCCTTTTCGCCCT
>DASQWY010000440.1:0-7742 GCA_035640005.1 Actinomycetes bacterium | reverse complement strand
AACGAGTTCGGCCTGTGGCAGACCGACCCGTCCGCCCCGGCCCCGGCGGGGTAGGCCGCCGGGGCCGCTAGCGTCTGGTCCGCTCCGGCCTGGCTCCGGCCGCCAGCGGGTCGAAGCCGGCCGGCCAGGCCGTCGCCGGTGAGAACGTCGCCCCCTGCAGGTCGGCGCCGTCCAGTTTCGCGCCCCGCAGGTCGGCGCCGTCCAGGTCGGCGCCCTCCAGGTCGGCGCCGCGCAGGTCGGCGCCGCGCAGGTCGGCAACGTGCAGGCAGCTGTCACGTAGCCACGCCTCGTGCAGGTTGGCTCGGCGCAGGTCGGCGCCGGGCAGGGGCGCCGACGACAGGGCGGCCAGGTGGAGATCGGCGGCGGCCAGGTGCTCCCGCCCACGCGGGAGCCGGCCAGGCGGCGGTCGGGTTTGCCGGCTGGACGCCATCGCTCCGTGCCTCCTTCGTCACCTCGGCAGGTAGCAGCGCTGTCCCTTTGGGCTTACCCCGGTACGCGCCCGGCAGTCCCCCGATCGCCCAGCCCATCACCCCGCGGGCAGCGACGCCGTAGAATGCAGGCACGGTCGGCGCGATCCGGCCTGACCGGCGAAGCCTGACGACGAGGCGACACGGTGCTGGGGGGGTAGGCCATGGTGCTCGCGGCCGACAAGGCCCTGGAGACGGCGATCGAGCAGGCGCTGGCCGCGGGCGAGCCGGTCGACCGGAGCACCGGCGACCCCGAGGCCGACGATCCCGCGGGCGGCGCCAGCTGGGGAGCCGAGCGGACGGTCAGCGCGGACTTCCTCATCCGGCTGCTGACCGGCGTGCGCGGCCCGAAGCCGGCCGCCGCGCGGTCGCTGAAGCTGCAGGGGGTGAAGATCACCGGCCGGCTCAACCTGGAGGCGGCCAGCCTGGTGTGTCCCGTCAGCCTCACCAGCTGCTACTTCGACGCCCCTATCAACCTCAGCGAGGCGCGCGCGCCGGCCATCCGCCTGCCCGGCTGCCACGTCAGCGTGCTCGACGCCAGCCAGCTGGAGACGCAGGGCAACCTCTCGCTGAGCGGCCTCAACGCGACCGGCTACATCTCCCTGCAGGGCGCGCACATCGGCGGCTCGCTCGACCTCAGCGCCGCCACCCTGGCCAGCCTCGTCTCCCCCGGCCGGGTGCTGGACGCGGGCTCGATCACCGTCGAGCAGCACATGTTCTGCACCGGCGGCTTCACCGCCAAGGGGCTGGTCGACCTGCAGGGCGCCCACATCAGGGGGTCGCTGCTGTTCTCCGACGCCACCCTGAGCAGCCCCGACCCCTCGGGGATGGTCCTCAACGGGGCGTCGATGACCGTCGACCAGGACCTGTTCTGCACCGGCGACTTCACCGCCGACGGCACGATCAACCTGATGGGCGCGAACATCGGCATGGAGCTCGACCTGCACGGCGCCACCCTGACCAAGCCCGCCGCCTCGGAGACGGCCCTCAACGCGGAGTCCCTGACGGTCGGCCAGCGGATCCTGTGCACCGAGGGGTTCCGGGCCAACGGGCTGATCGACCTGCAGGGCGCCCACGTCAAGGGATCGGTCCACCTCGGTGACGCGACCCTGACCGGCCCCGGTTCCTCCGGGCTGGTCCTGCACGCGGCGTCGATGACGGTCGACCAGGACATGAACTGCAACGGCAGGTTCCGGGCCGAGGGGACGGTCAACCTGCGGGACGCCCACGTCAGGGGGTCGCTCAACTTCGGCGACGCGACCCTGACCGCCGACGATCCTTCCAGGCCGGCCCTGAGCGCGGTGTCCCTGACCGTCGACCAGGACATGTCGTGCAACGGCAAGTTCCGGACCGAGGGAGCGGTGCTCCTCAACGGCGCCAAGGTCGGCATGGAGCTCAGCTTCGCCGGCGCCACCCTGACCAGGCCCGACGCCTCCGGGACCGTCCTCAGCGCGCCGTCGCTGACCGTCGGCCAGGCGATGTTCTGCAGCGACGGCTTCCAGGCGGAGGGGACCGTCAACCTGCAGGGCGCCCGCGTCGACGGGTCGCTCATCTTCGACGGCGCGTCGCTGAAGGCTGCCACGACCCCGGGGACCGCGCTCAGCGCGCCCTCGCTGGCCGTCGGCCAGGACATGTTCTGCGCCAACCAGTTCCAGGCCGAGGGCACCGTCAACCTGCAGGGCGCCCACGTCAGCGGGTCGCTGGTGCTGACCAGCGCCAGCATGAAGGGCCCGGACGCCTCGGGGACGGTGCTCAACGCGCCGTCGCTGGCCGTCGACCAGGACATGTCCTGCAGGGAGTTCAAGGCCGAGGGCATGGTCAACCTGCAGGGCGCGAACATCGGCATGGAGCTCAACCTCACCGGCGCCAAGCTGAAGGCTCCCGACGAAGGCACCACCGCGCTCAACGCCAACTCGCTGACCGTCGGCCAGGGCATGTTCTGCAGCAACCAGTTCCAGGCCGAGGGGACCGTCAACCTGCAGGGCGCCCACATCAAGGGGTCGCTGACCTTCGACGGCGCCACCCTGCAGGCCGGCGGCGAGGAGTCGACCGCGCTCAACGCCAGGTCGCTGACGGTCGACCAGGACCTGCGCTGCGGCTCGGGGTTCAAGGCGAGCGGCGTGATCGTCCTGTGCGACGCCCACTCCTCGCACTTCTACGACGACAAGGACAGCTGGCCGTCGTCGGTCCAGCTGGAGGGCTTCACCTACGAGACGCTCAGGGCTGAGCCCGAGGTCAAGCCCCGCGAACGGATCCGCTGGCTGCGCCGCGACGGCACCGGCTACCGGCCACACTCCTACGAGCAGCTGGGCGCGGCCTACCGCCGGGCCGGCTACGACGACCACTCGCGGCGCGTGGCCATCGCCAAGCAGTGGCACCGGCGGAAGGCCGTGAACCCGCTGGGGAAGCTGTGGAACTGGCTGCTGTACCTGATCGTCGGGTACGGGTACCGCACCTGGCTGGCCGGGATCTGGCTGCTCGTCCTGATCGTCGTCGGGGAGCGGGCGTTCGCCCACGCCAGCGCGGACCGGCTGCTGGTGGCCGCCAAGGACAACCCGGCGCAGCAGCCGGCGTTCCACGCGGCCGTCTACGCGCTGGACCTGCTGCTGCCGATCGTGAGCCTGGGTCAGGACAGCGCCTGGATCCCGTTCGGCTGGGCGCGCTGGTGGGTCTGGGGCTTCGTCCTCGCCGGCTGGATCCTGACCACCGCGGTGGTCGCGGGGCTCAGCGGCCTCCTGAAGAGGGACTGAGCGCCGGGCGCGGCCGCCGCAGCGCCAGCCGCCGCCAGATCCCTGGCCGGCGCCGGCGGGCGGCCGGCGGGCGGGCGGCGTGCAGCTGGCGGAGCAGCCGCTGCCTGGCGGCCTGGCGGTGCAGGTCGGCGACGCGCTGGGCGACGAGCTCGTCACGGATGCTGGGGTACATGGCGCTGCCTCCTCGGGATCTCGACCCGCGGTCGGGTCGTGCAGCGCCAGGCTAGGGTCTGAGCAGGGCCGGGCGGATCGGGAACCGCTCCCTAACTCTGGCCGGCCGGTCCCCCATCTTCCCCCAGGGCGACCCCAAGCCGGCGCGCGGCCGCGGCCGCCTGGCGGCGGGAGCCGACGGCGAGCTTGGCCAGCAGGGCCGAGACGTGATGGTCGACCGTCTTGACCGACAGCGACAGCCGCGCGGCGATCTCGGCGTTGCTCTGCCCGGCGGCCAGCAGCCGCAGCACCTCCAGCTGCCGCCCGGTCAGCCCGGCAGGGTTGGCGGCGGTCTCCCGGATCGGCCCTCGCGGGACGCGCAGGGCGCCCGCCGCGCGCAGCTGGCGGCGCAGGCGCTGGGCCGCCTGGCCGGCGCCGAGGCCGTCCAGCAGCCGCAGCGCCCGCAGGCACGCCTGCTCGTCCCCGTGGGCGAGCGCCTGCGCCTGCTCGTAGGGGCAGCCGAGCGCCTCCCAGGCGCCGGCGGCCGCCCGCCAGTCGCCGGCCAGCAGCAGCCGGTACGGTTCGGCGGCGACCGCCGGGACCTCCGGCGGGGCGCCGGCCTTCCACCGCCAGAAGGCCAGCTCCCCGGCGAACCACGGATGGCCGGCCCGGACCGCCAGCGCGAACCCCCTGGCGGCCTCGGCCGCGGCACGCTCCGCCTCGCCGTGCAGCCAGGCGTGCTCGGCGCGCGCCGCCGACAGCGGCCCGATCCACTGCAGCTCGCCGGTTGGCAGCACGCGCGCCGCGGCCTCGTCCAGCGTGGCGGCGGCGTCCCGGTCGCCGCGGCGTGCCTGCAGCCGGCCCAGGGCCAGCAGCGCGTCCACCACCGTGATCCCGCCCTGCCGCCGCGGCTCGGCTCCGGCCAGGGCCGCCCTGGCGTCCCGCTCGGCGCCGGCCCAGTCCCCCTGGTCCAGCCGCAGGCGCGCGCGGACCCCGGTCAGGTGCGAGGTGTAGCCGGCGAGCTGATGGTCGGCCACGAAGGCGAGCGCCCGGTCCAGGTCGTCGCGGGCGTGGCGGTAGTCCCGCATCTCCGCGGCGCTGGAGGACAGGTTCACCAGCGCCCGGCCGGCGTGGTCGAACAGCCCGGCCGCCACCGCCACCTCGAAGCCCTGCTCCAGGTCGGCCCGTCCCCCCGGGTCGCCGCTGAGCAGGCGGGCGGTGCCGACGTTGTTCAGCGCGTGGCCGAGCGTCTCCTGGTCGCCCAGCCGCCGGGCCAGCTCCATCGCCCGCGACGCCCATGCCAGCGCCGCCTGCGCCCGGTAGGCCAGCATGTCCAGCTGCGCCTGGTTGCTGTAGGCCATCGCCAGCTGGTGGCCGGGCTCGCCGCGCTCCAGCACGGCGATCGCGCGGGCCGCGGCCGCCTCCGCCTCCCGCCGGCGGCCGGCCCACCACGACATGCGCGACAGCCACCGCAGGCTCTCGCCGAGCCGCTCCGGGCTGCCGCCCTCCGCCTCGCGGATGCGCAGCGCCGCCTGGCGGGCGTCAAGCGCCTGCTCCGCCAGCCCCGACAGGTACGCCTGGATCGAGTAGGCCTCCAGCAGCTCGGCCCGCGCCGGCGGCGGGAGGCGGTCCTGCAGCGGCAGCACCGCCTGGTAGTGCCCCACCGCCTCCCGGTGCGCCGACACCGCCGCCGCCTGCCGGGCCGCCTCGGGCGCGTGGCGCAGCACCGCCTCGAGGTCGTCGGCCTGCCGGGCGTGGTGCACCAGCCGGGCGATGTCCACCTCCCGCCCGCGGGCGTCCGACAGCGCCCGCAGGACCTGGCGGTGCAGCTGGCGGCGGGCGAGCGGCGACAGCGACCCCTCCACCGCCTGCCGCAGCAGCTCGTGGCGGAAGCCGATCGCCTCCTGGTCCATGACCAGCAGCCCGGCCGCCACGCACCGCTCCACCGCCGCCGGCGGAGGCGCCAGGGCCTCCTCCAGCAGCCACAGCTCCGCGCGCGTCGGGACCACCGCGACCAGCCGCACGACCTCCTGCGCGGCCGCCGGCAGCCGGGCCAGGCGGGCCAGCACCAGGTCCCAGACGGTGGCGGGCACGCCGGGCTCCTCCGCCGCCAGCAGCTCGGTGACCAGCAGCGGGTTCCCGCCGGTCAGCTCCCACAGCCCCGACGCCGGCCGCCCGGCGCGCCGGGCCAGCTCCGCCACCGCCTCCCCCGACAGCGGCCCGAGCCGCACGCGGTGCACCAGCCCCTGCGGCAGGGCGCCGAGGACCCCGCGCAGCGGGTGGTCGGCGCCCAGCTCGTCGTCGCGGTAGGTGACGATCAGCATCGCCGGGGTGCGCTCCAGCCGGCGCCCCAGGAACACCAGCAGGTCCAGGGTCGCCTCGTCGGCCCAGTGGGCGTCCTCGACCACCACCACCTGCCGCGGCGGGCGGGCGAGCTGGTCCAGGAAGGCGGCGAACACGGCCTCGCGCGGCCCGCCGGAGGCGAGCAGCTCGGCCAGCCTGCCGCCCGCCTGCCGGGCGATGTCGTGCAGCGGGCCGAGCGCCCGCGGCGTCAGCAGCGGGTCGCACGCGCCGGCCAGGAAGCGGGCGTCCCCCGCGTGCCCCTCGGTGAACCGCTGCACCAGCGCCGACTTGCCGATCCCGGCCTCGCCCGCCAGCAGCACGACACGGCCGCCCGCCTCGGTCGCGGCCAGCAGGCCGCCGAGCTCGCGCAGCGGCGAGGAGCGCTCCAGCAGGTGCATGACGACAACGACGCTACCGCATGTCGATCCGCCCGCGGCCCGTTCGTGTAGGTGGTGAGACGCCGAACGGCCGAGGAGGGAGGAACGCCGATGAGCAGGGTGGTGGTGTTCGAGAGCGTGACCATGGACGGGGTCATGCAGGCGCCGGCGCGGCCGGACGAGGACGTGCGCGGGGGCTTCCAGCACGGCGGCTGGGCGACCCCCTACGCCGACCAGGACCTGGCCGGCATCGCCGCGGAGAGCGCGGCCGCGGCCGGCACGCTGCTGCTGGGGCGGCGCACCTACGAGGACTTCCACGCCGTCTGGCCGAACCGGACCGACAACCCGTACACGGAGGTGCTGAACAACACCCTGAAGTACGTCGCGTCGACCACCCTGCGGGAGCCGCTGCCGTGGCAGAACTCCAAGCTGCTGGAGGGCGATGCCGCGCGGGCAATGGCCGCGCTCAGGGAGCGGCCCGGCAAGGACGTCGTGGTGCTCGGCAGCGGCGTGCTGGTCCGGTCGCTGATGCGGCACGGCCTCGTCGACGAGTTCGTGCTGCTGGTCCACCCGCTGGTGCTGGGGTCGGGGCGGCGGCTGTTCGCCGAGGGCGGCCCGCCCGCGACGCTGCGGCTGGCCGGCGCCAGGACCTCGGGCAGCGGCGTGGTGGTCGCGACCTACCGGCCTGCCGACGCGGCGCCGTCATACTGACCGCAAGGAGGGACAACGGATGAAGCAGTACCTGCTCAGCGTGTACCAGCCCGACGGGGACCCGCCGCCGTCGCTGGACATGGAGAAGGTGATGCGGGACGTGGAGGCCGTGCGGCAGGAGATGCAGGCCGCCGGCGCGTGGGTGTTCTCCGCCGGGCTTCACCCGGCGAGCACCGCCACCGTGGTGCGGCCGCGGGAGGGCGAGCCGCTCGTCACCGACGGCCCCTACACCGAGGGCAAGGAGCACGTCGGCGGGTTCACGATCGTCCGCGCGCCCGACCTGGACGCCGCACTGGCGTGGGCCCGCAAGACCGCCCGGGCGACCACCCTGCCGATCGAGGTGCGGCCGATGCAGGACGAGGGCGGGGGCTGATCCGGGGCGTGCCGGCCAGCGCCGCCACCGAGGTCGAACGTGTCTTCCGCGAGGAGCACGGCCGCGCGGTCGCCGTCCTGGTCCGCGTCTTCGGTGACATCGACATCGCCGAGGAGGCGGTCCAGGACGCGTTCGCCACGGCGCTGCAGCGGTGGCCGTCGGCCGGGCTGCCCCCCAGCCCGGCCGGCTGGATCATCACCACCGCCCGCAACCGCGCGATCGACCGGCTGCGCCGGGAGGCCAAGCGCGAGGACCGGCACGCCCAGGCCGCCCTGCTGCAGCGCCAGCTGGACGAGCCGGTCGAGGAGGGCGCGGTGCGCGACGACCGGCTGCGGCTGATCTTCACCTGCTGCCACCCCGCCCTGGGCACCGGCGCCCAGGTGGCGCTGACCCTGCGGTTGCTGGGTGGGCTCACCACCGCGGAGATCGCGCGCGCCTTCCTGGTGCCCGAGGCGACCATGGCCCAGCGGCTGGTCCGCGCCAAGGGCAAGATCCGCGACGCGCGCATCCCCTACCGGGTCCCGAGCGAGGCCGACCTGCCGGGCCGCCTGCGGGCCGTGCTGGCGGTGGT
>DASQWY010000439.1:0-6138 GCA_035640005.1 Actinomycetes bacterium | reverse complement strand
CCGCCAGTCGACGAACTGCTCGATCAGCCAGGCGTGCGCCCAGCGTGGCCGCTTCAGCAGCGGCAGCGGCCGGCCCGCGCCCTCCCTGGCCGCCGCCCAGGGGCCGTCCGGGTCGTGGGGGAACAGCTCGACCCGCCGGTGGTCGAGGACCAGCGTGCCGAGCTCGCACTCGGCGCGGACGTACTCCTCGGTCCAGCCGTTCAGGCCGACCGCGTTGGCCTTGGCGCCCTCGTACAGGGCGCGGCCGCCTCCGCGGAAGCGCATGGTGACCAGCGCCTGGGACGGCCCGGCGTACTCGCCCCACGGCGGGTTCCAGGCGTCGGCGAAGATCAGCTCGCAGTCGTCGCCGACCAGGTCGGCGAGGATGTCGAGGTGGTGCACTGCCGCCTCCACCAGCAGCGGGTCGGGGATCTCGTGGCGGAACATGCCCCAGCTGCCGTAGGAGCGGCAGTTGCAGGTGAGCCGCAGGACCACGTAGCCGATGCGGCCGTGCCGGCCGGAGCGCAGCTCCTCGCGGAGGGTGGTCTTGTCCTGGTCGAACCGGTGGCTCATGGTCACGCCCATCTTCCTGCCCGCCCGGCGGACCTTGTCGGCGATGCGCACAGCCGCCTCGACGCTGTCGGCGATGGGCTTCTCGGAGAGGATGTCGAGGTCGTGCTCGATGGCGAGGTCGACGACGCCCTCGTGGGCGGCCGGCGGCACCACGATCGTGCAGAAGTCCGCCGGCCGCTCCTCGAACGCCTGGGCGACGCTGGTGTAGCAGCGTTCCGGCGGCAGCCCGAGGTGGCGGGTGGCGTTGGCGAGCGCCCCGGGGTCGACGTCCACCGCCGCCACCACCTCGATGCGCCCGTCCGCCACCGCCGGGGGCAGGAACTCGCGGCACCACGTGGCGCCGAACCCTCCGGTTCCGACCTGGATCATCCTGTGGGCCACGTCTCCTCCAACCCGACGCCAGCACGGTGAAGGGACGCGCTCTGACAAGGACCGGGCGAGCTCGCCCTCGGCCGAGTCGAGCAGTTTACCGGTGGTCGTGCGCTTTGTGGAGGTTCCGGGCGGCCGTCAGCCGGTGGGCAGCGGCACGCGCCGGGGCGATCCGGCGGCCGCCGCCGGACCGGCGGCGCGGGCGATCACCTGCCGGTACAGCTCCAGGTAGCCGTCGGTCATCGAGGCCGCCGAGAAGCGCTCCTGCACCGACCGGCGGCAGTCGGCCGGGTCGATGTCGTCGACCTTGCGCAGGTAGTCCCCGAACTGCCGCTCGTCGTCGGCGAGGAAGCCGTTGCGGCCGTGCTCGATGATGACGGGCATGGCGCCGCGCCGCATGGCCACCACCGGCGTGCCGGAGGCGAGCGCCTCGATCACGGCCATGCCGAACGGCTCCTCCCAGCGGATCGGCATCAGCAGCGCGCGGGCGCCGGCCACCAGCGAGCGCTTCCGGTCCCCGCCGACGCTGCCGATCCAGCGGATGCCGGGGTTGACGCGCTCGTACGGCAGCACCGACTCCCGGTAGTACTGCACGTCCTTGTAATGGTGGAAGGGGCTGTCGCGGCTGCTCAGCTCCTGCTGCAGCAGCCTGGGCGTGGCGATGCCGCCGACCGTGCCCGCCATCAGCAGCGGCAGGTCCAGCTCGGCGCAGACGCGCGCGGCCACGTCCTGGCCCTTGTCGTGGGTGAACCGCGCCAGGGTGATGACGTAGTCGGCCTTCCGCCGCCGGAAGCTGAAGTCGCCGACGTCGACGCCGTTGTGGACGACCCCGAGGGTGCAGTCGCGGAGTTTCCCGCGCGCGGCCTTCATCTGCGGGTCGGAGATGCCGTTGAAGAACACCCGGCCGTGGCCCTCGAAGTGCTGGTAGAAATCCTGGTGGTTGGACAGGTTCCACTGCAGGGTGTGCAGCACCGGCGGGCCGCCGGGGCCGAGCTGGGCGAGCATGCTCGGCCCGACCACCTCCAGGAAGTCGTGGACGACGTCGACCTCCTCGAGCACGTCCCGCAGCTTCTCGAGCATGCGCTGCATGTGGGCGTGGGCGACGTTGACGGCGTCGCAATAGGGCGCGTCGATGCGGGGGTGCTGGCCGGTCCGGTAGAAGGACACTTGCCGCTCGACCTCGATCCGGCTCTGCCCGACGGTGCCGAGGATGACCCGGTGGTCCCGGCGGCGCAGCTCGTTGATCAGGTACACGAGCATGTTCTCGACCCCGCCGTAACCGGACGGCGGCACCGGCAGCCACGGCCCGGCGTTGACGAAGACCGTGAGGCCCAATTCCCCTCCGTTGCCTGGCTGCGCAATCCGCCCGTGGGGAAGTCCAGCGAGCCCCGTGACCTGGGCGCAGGCATCATCGGGGCCGTCAGGGTCCGCGTCAAATCGCGGCTGCGATCGCGGCTGCGGCGCTGGCGCTGCCCGCGACGTTCTCGACCGATCGGGCACCCAACTTGAGCGTCGCGATGGCCGGAAGCCGGCAATCGCATCGGTATATGCTGGGAGTGCCGGTTGCCGGGGCCCCGCTCCCGTGGCCCTAGGTCGAGGTCCGGCCTGGGTGGGGCGGTGTCGCGGCGGCCGGAGGCAAGTGATCCGTCCGTTCCGAATCGAGGGAGTCATGACCAAGCCGGTCCAGGTACTGGATCGCGTCACCATCCGCTTCGCGGGAGACTCCGGTGACGGCATGCAGCTCACCGGCGACCGCTTCACCAGCGAGACCGCGGCCTTCGGCAACGACCTGTCCACCCTGCCGGACTTCCCGGCCGAGATCCGCGCCCCGGCGGGGTCGATCCCCGGGGTGTCGGGCTTCCAGGTCCACTTCGCCGACCACGACATCCTCACCCCCGGCGACCAGCCGGACGTGCTGGTGGCGATGAACCCCGCGGCGCTCAAGGCCAACCTGGCCGACCTGCCCAAGGGCGGCACGCTGATCGTCAACACCGACGCGTTCACGCCCCGCAACCTGGACAAGGCCGGCTACGGCAGCAACCCGCTGGAGGACGGCACCCTGGCCGACTTCCAGGTCCACCCGGTGGCGCTCACCTCCATGACCACCGAGGCGCTCAAGGGCTTCGAGATCAGCAAGAAGGAGGCCGAGCGCGCCAAGAACATGTTCGCGCTCGGCCTGATGTCGTGGCTGTACCACCGGCCCACCGAGGGCACGGTGGCCTTCCTGGAGCGCAAGTTCGCCGCCCGCCCGCTGATCGCCAAGGCCAACGTGACCGCCTTCAAGGCCGGCTGGAACTTCGGCGAGACCACCGAGGCGTTCGCGGTCTCCTACGAGGTCAAGCCGGCCAGCCTGCGCGCGGGCACCTACCGCAACATCTCCGGCAACCTGGCGCTCGCCTACGGGCTGGTGGCGGCCAGCAGGCTGTCGGGCCTGCCGCTGTTCCTGGGCGCCTACCCGATCACGCCCGCCTCCGACATCCTCCACGAGCTGGCCAAGCACAAGGCGTTCGGGGTGCGCACCTTCCAGGCCGAGGACGAGATCGCCGGGGTCGGCGCCGCGCTGGGGGCGGCGTTCGGCGGGGCGCTGGCGGTGAGCACCTCCAGCGGGCCGGGCATCGCGCTCAAGGCCGAGACCATCGGCTTGGCAGTCTCCCTGGAGCTGCCACTGCTGATCGTCGACATCCAGCGCAGCGGCCCCTCCACCGGGATGCCGACCAAGACCGAGCAGGCCGACCTGCTGCAGGTGATGTTCGGCCGCAACGGCGAGGCGCCGGTGCCGGTGGTGGCCGCCGCCACCCCCTCCGACTGCTTCCACGCGGCCATCGAGGCGGCCCGGATCGCGCTGCGCTACCGCACCCCGGTGGTGCTGCTGTCCGACGGCTACCTGGCCAACGGCTCGGAGCCGTGGCTGATCCCGGACGTGGCCTCGCTGCCCGACATCTCGGTCGAGTTCGCCACCGCCCCCAACCACGAGGGCGAGTTCTGGCCGTACCTGCGCGACGAGGCGACCCTGGCGCGGCCGTGGGCGGTGCCGGGCACGCCGGGGCTGGAGCACCGCATCGGCGGGCTGGAGAAGGCCGACGGCTCCGGCAACATCAGCTACGACCCAGAAAACCACGACCTCATGGTGCGGCTGCGGGCCGCCAAGGTCGCCGGCATCGCCCGCGACATCCCGCCGCTGGAGGTCGACGACCAGGACGGCGCCCGGCTGCTGGTGCTCGGCTGGGGTTCGACCTACGGGCCGATCGGGGCGGCCGTGCGGCGCGTGCGCGCCGACGGCGGCAAGGTCGCCCACGCCCACCTGCGCCACCTCAACCCGTTCCCGGCCAACCTGGGCGAAGTGCTCGCCCGCTACGACCGGGTGCTCATCCCCGAGATGAACCTCGGGCAGCTCCGCAAGCTCGTGCGCGCCGAGTTCCTGGTCGACGCGGTCGGCTTCGACCGCGTCAGGGGCCTGCCGTTCAAGGCGGCGGAGCTGGCCGACGAGATACTCGGGCTGCTGCACGAAGGAGCGATCAGCTCATGACCACCGGCAACGGCACGGGCAGCGGCCGGCGCAGCAACGGCGCCGCGCCCGCGCTGTCCGCCAAGGACTTCAAGAGCGACCAGGAGGTCCGCTGGTGCCCCGGCTGCGGGGACTACGCGGTCCTCTCGGCCGTGCAGGGCTTCATGCCGTCGCTGGGCATCCCGCGCGAGCGGATCGTGTTCGTGTCGGGGATCGGCTGCTCGTCGCGCTTCCCGTACTACATGAACACCTACGGGATGCACTCGATCCACGGCCGCGCCCCGGCGATCGCCACCGGCCTGTCGGTGAGCCGCCCCGACCTGTCGGTGTGGGTGATCACCGGCGACGGCGACGCGCTGTCGATCGGCGGCAACCACCTGATCCACGCGCTGCGCCGCAACGTGAACCTCAAGATCCTGCTGTTCAACAACCAGATCTACGGGCTCACCAAGGGGCAGTACTCCCCCACCAGCGAGCGCGGCAAGATCACCAAGTCGACCCCGATGGGGTCGCTGGACCACCCGTTCAACCCGGTCAGCGTGGCGCTCGGCGCCGAGGCGACCTTCGTGGCCCGCTCGATCGACTCCGACCGCGGCCACCTCACCGAGGTGCTGCGCAAGGCGGCCGCCCACCGGGGCACCGCCTTCGTGGAGGTCTACCAGAACTGCAACATCTTCAACGACGGCGCCTTCGACGAGCTGAAGCAGCCGGACACCCGCGCCGACCACCAGATCCGGCTGGAGCACGGCAAGCCGATCCGCTTCGGCGCCGACGGCGAGAAGGGCGTGCGGCTGACCGGTGAGGCCCGCGTCGAGATCGTCGACGTGGCCGACGTCGGCGTGGACGGGCTGCTGGTCCACGACGAGCACCGCAAGGAGCCGAGCCTGGCGTTCATGCTGAGCCGGCTCGCCCACAGCACCCACAAGCCCACCCCGATCGGGGTGTTCCGCGACGTCGACCGCCCGGTCTACGACGAGCTGATGGCCGACCAGCTGGAGCAGGCCACCGCCAAGCAGGGCCGCGGGGACCTGACCAAGCTGCTCCACGGTGGGGACACCTGGGAGATCCGCTGAGGTGACCCCGGGCGCGCCGGCCGCCACCACCGTCGACCCGGTCGCCCTGGCCGAGCGCGCCCGGATGACGGGCCGTCTCGGCATCGACACCGAGTTCATGTCCGAGGGGCGCTACCGGGCGCTGCTGTGCCTGGTCGGCGTCGCCGTCCCCGGCGCCGACCCCGCCGACGGGGTGCGGCTGGTGGACCCGCTGGACGGCCGGGTCGACCCGGCGCCGCTGGCGGCGGTGCTCGCCGACCCCGACGTCGAGGTGGTCGTGCACGCCGGGCGCCAGGACGTCGCGCTGCTGCGGCGGGTCTGGCGGACCGAGGTCCGCGGCATCTTCGACACCCAGATCGCGGCCGGGTTCGCCGGCTTCGGCGCCCAGACTGGCTACGCCGGCCTGCTGGCCGACGTGCTCGGGCTGCGCCTGGCCAAGTCGGCCAGCTTCACCCGCTGGGACGACCGGCCGCTGTCGCCCGAGCAGCTGGCCTACGCTCACGACGACGTCGCGCACCTGCTGCGGCTGGCCGACGCGCTGCAGGAGCGGCTGCGCGCCCGCGGCCGGCTGCAGTGGGCCAGGGAGGAGTGCCGCCGCCTGGAGGGCTCCAGCGACGAGCGCGACCCCGAGCAGGCGTGGCTGCGCCTGCCGCGGGTCGC
>DASQWY010000438.1:0-11786 GCA_035640005.1 Actinomycetes bacterium | reverse complement strand
GCCGCCGGTTCCTCGGCGACCGGGTCCTCGGCGACCGGGTCCTCCACCGCGACCGCGACCGGCGCGGCCTCCCGCCACGGCCTGCGCCCGGCCGGGCCCCGGATCACCGCCCCCGGGTGGGCCGCGTGGCGGCGCAGCGGCACGTAGTCCCGGGCCGCCTGGTCGCGGTCGAACCAGGTTGGCGGCAGCACACTCGGCGCCCGGCGGCCGCCCGCCCCGGTCAGCCTGGGCGCCGCCGCGGCCGGCTCCACCAGCAGCCCGTCCGGCAGCAGCACCAGCGCGGTGATGCCGCCGTACCAGGAGTGGCGCAGCTGGACCTTGATGCCGTAGCGGGCCGCCAGGCGGCGGACCACGTACAGCCCCAGCTTGTCCGCGGGGCTCAGGTCCACCAGCGGCGGGTTCGCCAGCCGCTCGTTGACCTCGGCCAGCTCGGCGTCGGTCATGCCGAAGCCGCGGTCCTCGACCTCCAGCAGGTAGCCGCCGGCGGCCGGCTGGCCGGCGACGTGCACCGAGCTGCCGCGCGGGGAGAACACGGTGGCGTTCTCGATCAGCTCGGCGAGCAGGTGGATCACGTCGGCGGCGGCCTGGCCCGCCACGCCGACGTCGTCCAGCGGCACCAGCTCGATGCGGGTGTAGTCCTGCACCTCGGCGGTGGCGGCGCGGACCACCTCGTGCAGGGTGATCGGCCGGCTCCAGCGGCGGGTCGGCTTGGCGCCCGACAGCACGATCAGGTCCTCGGCGTTGCGGCGCAGCCGGGTCGCCAGGTGGTCGACCTGGAACAGCTCCTCCAGGCTGTCGGGGTCGTCCTCGTCGCGTTCGAGCTCGTCGATCAGCTCCAGCTGGCGGTCGACCAGCACCTGGCTGCGCCTGGCGGTGCTGAGGAACATGTCGCCGATGCTCTTGCGCAGCGTGGCCTGGCGGATCGCCAGGTCGACGGCGGCGCGGTGGGCGGTGTCGAACGCCTCGGCGAGCTGGCCGATCTCGTCGCGGGAGTCGACCGCCACCGGCGCCAGCTCGGTCTCGGGGTCCGGATGCTCGCCCCGCTGCAGCCGCTCGACCACACCGGGCAGCCGCCGCTCGGCCACCTCCTGCGCGCGCCGCTTGAGCAGCAGCAGCGGCCGGACGATCGAGCGGGCGACGCTGATGCCGAAGCCGACGGCGACCGCCACGACGATCAGCGTGACCAGGACGTCGATGGTGAGCTCCTGCTCGTGCGCGAGCGCGGTCGCGCGGTTGGCGCCGCGGACGTCCTCGGCCAGCCGCAGCTCCTCCTGGCGGTAGGCGTCGAGCTTGGCGCCGGCGGCGGCGAGCCAGGCGGCCGGCTCGATGCCGGTCGGCCCACCCGCGTCCTGCCGCAGCAGCGCGGCGCGGAGCTGGTCGGCCTGCTGCGCGGTGACGCCGTCCAGCCACGGCGCGGCCTGCTGCCGCTGCCGCTCGGAGGCGAGCGCGGCGAAGTCCGCCAGCCAGGCGTTCTCGGCGCCGATGCTGGCCACCAGGCGCTGGCGGTCGCCGGGGCCGAACGACCCCGCCGACAGCACCGCCACGCCGAGGCCGCGCTGGAAGGCGGCGGCCTGTTTGGCGTGGGCGACGGCCATGGCCGCGGCGGCGTTGCGGTGGGCGGCCAGGTCCCGGCTGCCGGCGGCGATGCCGGTGCCGAGGCGCAGCAGGCCGTCGACCAGCGCGCTGTAGGAGGACAGCACCTCGTCGGCGGTGGCAGTGCCCTGGTCGACGGCCTGGCGGCGGGCGGCGAGCTGGCCGAGCCCGTCGCGGACGGCGGCGACCGGCCCGCCGAGGCCGGCGTGCTCCCCGGGGCGCAGGGCGGCCAGGGCGCGGTCCCAGCCGGCCGCGACCGCCTGGTCGGTCCTGGCCCGCTGCGCGACCAGGGCGCCGCGGTCGGCCCGCCCGGCGGGGCCGAGGGAGGCCACCGACAGGTCGCGCTCGCCCTGCAGCTCGTGGACCACGCCCGTCAGGCCCGACGCGAACACCAGCAGCCGCTTCTCGGCGTCGGCCCGCAGGCCGCTGGAGATGCTGGACTGCATCCGCCCGGCGGCGATCACCGTCAGCGCCAGCACCGGCAGGAAGAAGATCGCGACCAGCCGTGACGGCATGCGCAGGTTGTCGAGCATGCGCTGGGCACCTCCGGGGTCAGATCGCTCGTAGGCCATGGAGCACCCGCTCCAGCAGCGCGCGGTTCAGGGGGTCGTCCTCGGCGTAACGCGGCCGGTAGACCGCGACCAGCCCGCCGTCCAGCAGGTCGCCGATGAGCACGCGGGCGACCCTGACGGGAAGGTCGAGGTGGGCGGCGACCTCCGCCAGCGACAGGACGTCCTGGCAGAGCTGGGCGATGGTCCGTTGCTCCAGGTTCAGCGAGGCGGTCTCGGCCGCGCCCTCGGCGGTGGTCAGCACCAGCGTCTCTAGCTCCAGCTGGTCGCCGCGGTCCGAGCGGGTGCGGCCGCTGGTCATCGCGTAGGGCCGCACGACCGGTCCGGGCTCCCGCTCCTCGTCCCTGATCGGCTCGGACATGTCAGCCCTCGGGGTTGGGCGGCGAGCCTTCGCCCTTCGCCTCGGTCGCCTCCTGGCGGCCGCGTTCCAGGCCCTGCCGGTACAGCCGCAGCCGGCGGCGGACGTCCTCCGGGGACCGCTCGCGCGGCCGCCCGGGCGGGCCCGGGGCGCGATCCTGCGGGGCCCGATCCTCCGGCAGCCAGTCAGACCGCACCGCCTCGAAGATCGGCAGGCGCACCTCCGGCGCGGCGTGCCGCGGCGCCGGGGCCGGGCGGGCGCGGGCCGACTCGTCGCCCGCGGCCACCGGCTGCAGCAGCGGCTCGCGCCGCATCCTCACGATCAGCCGGTTGGGGATCAGCACCAGCGCGGTCAGGCCGTCGTACCAGGAGTGGCGCAGCTGCACCTTGATCCGGTGGCGGGCGCCCAGCCGCGCGACCACGTTCAGGCCGAGCCGCTGCGGCAGGCTCACGCCGGCGGCGCCGGCGCCGGTCGGGTTGGCCAGGCGCTCGTTGGCGGACAGCAGCTCCAGGTCGCTCATGCCGATGCCGTGGTCCTCGATCTCCAGCACGTAGCCGCCGCTCACCGCCTCGCCGCCGACGTGGACGGTGGTGTGGGGCGGGGAGAACGCGGTGGCGTTCTCCAGCAGCTCGGCGAGCACGTGCACCAGGTCGCTGGCGGCCTCGGCGAGGATCGCCAGGTCGTGGACGTGCTCGACCTCCACGCGACGGTCGTCCTCCACGTCGCCGAGGGCCGACCGGATCACCTCGGTGAGCGCCACCTCCCCGCCCCAGCGCCGCGGCAGCCTCGCGCCGGACAGCACCACCAGGTCCTCGGCGTTGCGGCGCATGTGGGTCGCCAGGCGGTCGAGGCGGACGAACTCCTGCGGCACCGCCGGGCGGCGCCGGCGCTGCTGGAACTCGCCGATCAGCTGGAGCTGGCGGTCGATCAGCGCCTGGTTGCGGCGGGCGAAGTTGAGGAACATGTCGCCGACGCTCTTGTGCAGCGCGGCCTGCTCGGTGGCGACCCGGACCGCCACCCGGCGGACCGCGCCGAAGGCCTCCGCCACCTCGCCGATCTCGCTGCGACCGCCCGGCGGCCGCGCCCGCTGCGGCGGCTCGAGGTCCAGGTCGCCGACGGCCTCGAGCCGCTGCAGCCGCTCGACGACCAGCGGCAGCTGCCGCTCCACCAGGTCGCGGGCCGAGCGCTTCAGCTGCTGCAGCGAGCGGATCATCGACTGGGACATGAACAGCGAGATGCCGACCGAGGACACCAGCGCCAGCAGCAGCAGCGCGCTGCCGGCGAGCGCCGAGCGGTTGGCGCCCGCGCGGTCGGCGGCGACGCCGGCGAGCGTGTCCGCCACCAGCCGCAGCTCGACGGCGCCCACGCGGTCGGCCTGGGCGGTGGTGGCCGCCAGCCAGGCCTGCGGGTCGACGCGCAGGTCGATCAGGTCGGGCGCCGGCAGCACCTGGCGGCGCAGCTGGTCGGCCAGGCTCGCCTGCTGGCCGCCGAGCGCGCCGCCGAGCAGCGCCCGCTGCCGAGAGGTGGCGAACGCCTGGAAGTCCGAGCGCCAGGCGTCGCCGGCCGCCTCGACCGCGCTGATCCGGTCCAGCTCCTCCCGCCCCGCCTGCCGGCTGCCGGCCGACAGCAGCGCGTAGACGTCGCCGGCCTCGAAGGCGGCCGCCTCCTGGTAGCGGGAGAGGCGCTCCAGGTTGGTCATGCCCTGGTCGAGCGCGTGCCGGTCGAACTCGGCGGGGACCGCCGCCTCCACGTCCAGCAGCGCGCCGATGATCGCGGTGTAGTCGTCCAGCGCCTGCGCAGGCCGGCACGTACGGCTGGTCGAGGGCGACCCGCCGCTCGGGGAGCCGGGCCAGCGCCTGCCCGGCGCGCGGCATGGCGGCGCGCAGCCGGGCGTGGTAGCGGCGCAGGTCGACCTTGGCCCCGGCGGCCGCCAGCTCCCCGGCGGCCTGCTGGACGCGGGCCTGCTGCGCGAGCAGGCGTTCGCGGCCCGACGAGCGGCCGCCGGCGAGGTAGCCGGCGGCCAGGTCGCGTTCCCGCTGCAGCTGGTGGGTGAGGGTGACGAGCCTGCCGGCGTAGGCGGTCAGCCTGGTCAGCCGGTCGGCGCGGCGGCCGCTCTCGACGTCCTGGGTGACGCGCGAGGCGACCAGCAGCAGCATCACCATGACCGGGATGCCGAGGACGGCCATCAGCTTCGACCTGACCGTCAGGTTCTTGAAGATCGTCTGGTTCCGTGGCATCTTCAGCGCTCGGTGCCGGCTGCCGGCGTCGTGGACGGCCACCCCTACGAGCGGACCGGGCAGGCAGGGGAGCAGACGGTCCGGGAGGCCAGGCGTCGCCTGCCTCCGGCCGTGCCGTCGATTCCGATGAGCTAGCTGAGTGGAGCGGTCATGGCGCCCCCGCGCGCGAACGCGCGGCCAGGACCAGGGCGGTCACAACCTCCTCGGCGTCGATCGGACGATCACCACAGAGCGTGGGAGTCCCATGGGACATCGTGGATATGATCGCCGAAGCATCAGGATGGAAGCAACTCGCGCCAACGGGACGAGCGGGCACGGGCAGGGCCCCGGCCATGCGGCCGGGGCCCTGGTGCGAACCGGCTGGTCCGCCTACATGCCCATCCCGTGGTCGTGGCCGTGGCCGGCCCCGGCCTCCTCCTTCTCCTCCGGCTTGTCCACGACCAGGGTCTCGGTCGTGAGCAGCAGGGCGGCGATGGAGGCGGCGTTCTGCACCGCCGAGCGGGTGACCTTGGCCGGGTCGATCACGCCGGCCTTGAACAGGTCGCCGTACTCGCCGGTGGCCGCGTTCAGGCCCTGGCTGTCGGACAGCTCGCGGACCTTCTCGACCACCACGCCGCCCTCCAGGCCGGCGTTCTGGGCGATCCAGTAGAGGGGCAGCTCCAGCGCCTTGCGCACGATCGCGGCGCCGGTCGCCTCCTCGCCCGACAGGTCCAGCTTGGCCAGGGCCTCCTGGGCCCGCAGCAGGGTCACGCCACCGCCGGGGACGACGCCCTCCTCGACCGCGGCGCGCGTGGCCGACAGGGCATCCTCGATGCGGTGCTTCTTCTCCTTCAGCTCGACCTCGGTGGCCGCGCCGACCTTGATCACGCCGACGCCGCCGGCCAGCTTGGCCAGCCGCTCCTGCAGCTTCTCGCGGTCCCAGTCGGAGTCGGTGTTGTCGATCTCCTGGCGGATCTGGGCGATGCGGCCCTTGATGTCGTCCTCGGAGCCGGCGCCCTCGACGATGGTGGTGTCGTCCTTGGTCACCGTGATCCGGCGCGCTCGGCCGAGCAGGTCGAGCGTGACGTTCTCCAGCTTGAGGCCGACCTCCTCGCTGATCACCTGGCCGCCGGTGAGGGTCGCCATGTCGCCGAGCATCGCCTTGCGGCGGTCGCCGAAGCCGGGGGCCTTGACCGCGGCGCTCTTGAAGGTGCCGCGGATCTTGTTGACCACCAGGGTGGCCAGGGCCTCGCCCTCGACGTCCTCGGCGATCACCACCAGCGGGTGGCCCGACTGGACGACCTTCTCCAGCACCGGCAGCAGGTGCTGGGCCGAGGAGACCTTCTGGTTGGCGATGAGGATGTAGGGGTCCTCCAGCACCGCCTCCATGCGGTCCTGGTCGGTGACGAAGTAGGGGGAGATGTAGCCCTTGTCGAACTGCATCCCCTCGGTGAACTCCAGCTCCATCCCGAAGGTGTTGGACTCGTCGACGGTGATGACGCCGTCCTTGCCGACCTTGTCCATGGCCTCGGCGATGATCCGGCCGATCTCGACGTCCTGCGCCGAGATGGCCGCCACCGACGCGATCTCCTCCTGCGTCTCCAGCTCGCGGGCCTGGTTGCGGATGGCCTCCGCGACCGCCTCGACGGCCTTCTCGATGCCGCGCTTGAGGCCCATCGGGTTGGCGCCGGCGGCGACGTTGCGCAGGCCCTCGTGCACCAGGGCTTGGGCGAGCACGGTGGCGGTGGTGGTGCCGTCGCCGGCCACGTCGTTGGTCTTGGTCGCGACCTCCTTGGCGAGCTGCGCGCCGAGGTTCTCGTAGTGGTCCTCGAGCTCGACCTCCTTGGCGATGGTCACGCCGTCGTTGGTGATGGTGGGCGCGCCCCACTTCTTGTCGAGCACGACGTTGCGGCCCTTGGGCCCGAGGGTGATCCGGACCACGTTGGCGAGCTTGTCGACGCCCGCCTCCAGGGAGCGGCGCGCGTCGACGTCGAACAGCAGTTGCTTCGGCATCCCGTACGTCCCCTGCCTACTTGGTGACGATGGCGAGCACGTCGCGGGCGGACAGGATCAGGTACTCGTCCCCGCCCACCTTGACCTCGGTGCCGCCGTACTTGGAGTAGATGACGGTGTCGCCGACCTTGACGTCGAGCGGCACCCGGTTGCCGTCCTCGAAGCGGCCGGGGCCGACGGCGACGACCTCGCCCTCCTGGGGCTTCTCCTTGGCGGTGTCGGGGATGACCAGGCCGGAGGCGGTCATCTCCTCGCCCTCACCCGGCTTGACGACGATCCGGTCCTCGAGCGGCTGCAGGTTGACGCTCATCGTTCCTCCTCGTGCGTGGTGGCCCGGCCGGCAGCTGGGCGGGCCGACGCTTGGCGGTGGGTGGCGGGGTCGTCGTGCGGCCCCACGTCTGGCGCGGATGTTAGCACTCGCTACCTGTGAGTGCTAGCCGCATCCTAGAGAGGCCGGCGCGCCGCCGTCAACCGAGGAACGCCTCCTGGCAGCGGACTCCCGCCGGGCCCGCCACGGCCGCGTGCGCCTGGCCCGCCGGCAGCTCGATCCAGTCCCCTGGGCCGAGGTCGCGCGCCTGGCCGGACGGCTCCAGGGTGAACCGGATCGCCCCCGCCCGGCACACCAGCAGCTTGGTCCGCTCGTGCCGGTGCACCGGGAAGACCGCCCCCGGCCCGGCCTCCCACGCCGACGGCCGCAACCCGCGCTCCGCGAACCGGTCGGGGTCGGGGGTCACTGGCGAGCTTCCTCCTCCGGTGTAGTGGATGGCCTCCTGGCTGCTCACACACTGTCTGCATCCTACGGGCTGGCCGCCCTGATCAAGTCCTCCGTCGCCTCCGACAGACAGCTCCGGTCCTATCGGTGTCTACGATAGGAGGATCGCGACAGGATGCTGACAATGTTGTAAGGGGACACCCGCGGCGTGGCTGCATGCGCCAAGCTGTCACAGCGCGCGGATGAGGGCCTCCGCTACTCGGCGTGCCACTAGCGGGGGCACGGAGTTGCCGATCTGGGCTTGGATGGACTTGCGCGAGCCGACGAAGACGAAGTCATCCGGGTAGCTGAACAGGCGCTTCAGCTCGGCGACACGAAGACGGCGGTTCTCCCAGTGGAACGGGCCGACATAGGGGCCTGGCTGGGCTTGGATGGTCGGGGCAGGCCGATCCGGGCTGAGCTTGAGCAAGAAGTTCCAGTAGCGGCTACGCCACTTGAACACCGGGTCAGGATGCCCTCGCTTAGCTGTGTAGTGCAGATAGTTGTCGCCTGGGGGGATGCCGGGCAGCAGGTGGCCCCACTGGCCGGCCACGACCTCCCCTGGCTCGGGCTCGGATACCAGCCCGTTAAGCGCCTGGCCGGCGGTGAGGTGCGGCTGCGTCAGGTTCCCGATGCGGGTCCCCTCCCATCGGCCACCATGGGTCGGAGTGGGTAGCTTGGGCAGCGGCTGGCCCTTGGGGACGCCTACGACGAACAGCCGCGGCCGGAGCTGGGGGACGCCGTAGTTGGCGGCATTGAGGACGCCCCAGCGATGGTCGTATCCGGCATTGCCGATCTCCTGCAGCAGCCGCTGGAACGCCGGGCGGCTCGCGCGGTTCCTGAAGGTGAGCGCGTAAACGTTCTCCAGCAGGAACGCTCGTGGGCGGGCCTCGCGTAGCACGCGCGTATAGGCGCTCAACAGCCCGGCGGCCGGGTCACGTCCCTCGCGCTTGTAGTCCAGCCAGAAGCCCGACTTGGAGAAGGCGATGCAAGGGGGGCCGCCGACCAGCAGGTCTGGCCGCTCGCCGCTACCGAGCCCGGCAGCATCGAGCAGCTCGTCGGTGGCGATCTCGCGTAGGTCACGCCGGGCTACGGGACTCCGGAGACCGTGGAAGTTCTTCTCCATGGTGTCGGCCGCATCCTGGTTGACGTCGACCGCTGCCGCCACGCGGAAGCCAGCATCCTCGACTCCCCAGTCCAGGCCCCCGCAGCCTGAGAAGAGGGAGATCGCGGTACCGGCAGGTCCGCGCATACCAAGCTCCTCTCAGCGAATTACATGGCTGTAAGTCATGGCTATATGCTGGCTGGCATGGCGCCGGCATGCAAGGCCGACCATTAAGTTGTGGACAGGCCTGTGGATTCGGCGGGATTGCGGTAGATGGGCAAATCAAGGCGACGGCGCCACCCGGTCGTCAAGGCCGGCAGGCCGCCAAAGATCGGCGCTCACTCCTGGCTTGCCAGGAGCTTGTCCAGCTCGCGCTGCACCTGCTTGGTGATCCGGAAATCGTAGCCGCGCCAGAACTGGTAGAACTCCTCAGTGGTCTCGAACTCGCCGTTGCCCCGGCGGAGGTCATCGATCAACGTCACCGCGCCGATGTACTCGCGCGTAGTCGAGGAGCGCTTGCGAGAGGCGATCCGCCGGGCTGGGTGCACGATCAGCTCGAGATCCTTGACGCGGGCGGGCGATTCCGGGTCGAAGGTGTAGATGGCGACGATGTCCAGGTGGGAGGCATAGTCCTGGAATGGTCGGAACGTCCCGCTGAAGCGAAGCCTTGGGTAGCGGAAGTAGCTGTTGCCGGTGTACAGGGTGATCCTGCTCTTGGTGGACTTGCCGCTGGCCGCGCGACGTGCGGCCTTGACGTCGATCGCGTGGTGATCGCTATCGAACGCCGGACCGCTTATCTCGATGTCCGGGTAGCCCCGCTCGGTGCCACGCCTCGCCTCCGCGCCCGGCACCCCGGCCAGGTGCCTCAGGACGAAGTCGACGATGGAAACCTCTAGGACGTTGGCGAGCGCCGCCGGCTCCTTGGGAAGCGGGAGCAGATGGCCGCCCTCGCCGAGCTGCTGCAGGAGTTCGCGCTCGTCGGCCGCCACCAACGGCCATGGATGCCGCCCGGCGCGCCGGAAGACCGCAGCGACGTCGAATTCGTACCTGGCGCAGTGCTCACGGAGCCATTCGAGAAGATCCAGCCCGTCGTTCATCGCGCGCGGATGATGCCATATTCGCCGGTCTCGTGTTTTCGCTTGGCCGCCCGAGCATCGTCGGGCCATCACTCGTCCACGATTCGCATGCGATGATCGAGACGACATGCGCGGCGACAGCTATCCGAACCCGACTCGTCCGGCGATGACCGCCGTGATGCGTGGCAATCGGCGAGTGGACACCACACCCGAGCGGCGGGTTCGCTCTCTGCTCCACGCAGTCGGCTACCGCTTCCGCAAGGACTACCGCATCGATGTCCCCGGCGCTCGCGTGCGACCGGATATCGTCTTCGTTCGCAGGCGGGTGGCCGTTTTCGTCGACGGGTGCTTCTGGCACCGCTGCCCAGAGCATGGCACCTCGCCGCGGGCGAACAGCCATTACTGGGGGCCGAAGCTGGCGCACAACGTCGCCCGCGACCAGAGGGTCGACCGAGCGCTGCAGGTCGCGGGCTGGACGGTCCTCCGCATCTGGGAGCATGTCGCGCCAGAGGACGCCGCTGCTCGGATCATCGACGCGCTCGTCGCTGCGACCCAGGGCTGCGCATCGCAGGCGATCGGAGAGGAACGCTCAAGTAGATACAGCCAGTAGGGGGCGTCGACGCTTGGCGCGACCACCCGTGAGGCAGAGAATCGGACGAGCGGCTCTGGTCGTGCTGGTCGATCCTCCGCACCGCTACCGACCTGGATGGTGGGATCGGAGCGGGCCCTGGGCGAACCCGCTCGACTCCGACCCGATGAGTCAGGGTGTGGATGTTCCTGATGCTCCCTGAGGAAGCCGCCGCGCAGTGGCGGGTTCATGGCCGACGTGCGCTCTACACCAGCGACTGGGTCGATCTCTGGCTCGAGAATGTGGAAGTTCCGGGGCACGGACGGGTCGAGCATCACGTCATCCGTGCGGCTCGTCCATCCGTGGCCGTGGTGGTTACGGATCGCCAGCATCGGGTGCTGCTGCTGTGGCGCCACCGCTTCATCACGGGAAGGTGGGGGTGGGAGATTCCAGCTGGTTAGGTCGACGAGGGCGAGACCCCAACGGAGGCGGCCCGCCGGGAGGTCGAGGAGGAAACGGGCTGGCGGCCTGACTCCCTGACCGAGCTGTGCGACTACCACCCGCTCGATGGCATCAGCGACCTGCGCCTCCTCCTCTACCGAGCCGATGGGGCGTCCCACCTCGGCCGGCCGCCTGACGCGGCCGAGTCCAGCAAGGTCGAATGGGTACCCTTGGCCGACGTCCCGAAGCTCATTCAGGATGGGCTGTTGACGGACGGCCCATCGTTGACCGGTCTTGCGGTGGTGACCGCGTTCGGCGACCTGAACGACAGGCCCTAGTCCGCCGGGTGCGAACCGCTCGACCGGGCGGTCGGCGCGGCGCGGCGACGGTTGGAGGAGTGGGCACCATGACCAGGCCGATCCCGAACGAGCAGGTCCTCGACGAGCAGCTTGCCGATCCCGAGTTCACCCGGGTCTGGAACGAGACGGCGCTGGCCGACGCGGTCGCCACCGTGCTGATCGCCTACCGGGCCAAGCACCAGCTGACGCAGACAGGGTTGGCCCGGCTACTCGGGATGCGCCAGCCCGCCGTCGCCCGGCTGGAAGCCGGCGAGCACACCCCATCGATCCAGACGCTCACCAGGTTGGCGCAGAGGCTCGGGATCGAGATCAGGCTGCGCTTCACCCAAGACGGCCTCCAGCTCAGCGCCTAGCTGTACTGAGCATGAGGGTTGTTGACATGGGGTGAGGACCTCCGGCGTGGTGGAGCTGTCTGACGGCTCCTCACCCTGGAGGTCCTCGTGGCCCACGCTAACGCCCGGCTGACCCCGGCCGGAAGGGCGGTGTCGTGCCGGCGGATCGAGGCTGGCCGGCCCGTCGCCCACGTCGCTGCGGAGATGGGCATCTCCCGCGCCTGCGCCTACCGCTGGTGGGCTCGCTACCGCCGGCACGGCCCGGCCGGGCTGGTCGACCGGCCAAGCTGTGCCCATACCCACCCTCGCCGCGTCCCGGCCGTGGTCGAACGGGAGGTCTGCCGGTTGCGGCAGGCCCGCAAGCTCGGCCCGGCCCGGATCGCCCCGCTGGTGGGGCTGCCGGCC
>DASQWY010000437.1:0-3598 GCA_035640005.1 Actinomycetes bacterium | reverse complement strand
CCGTGGCCGGCGACGTCGCCGATCAGGGTGGCCACGGTGCCGTCGGGCAGCTCCAGGGCGTCGTAGAAGTCGGCGCCCAGCAGCGCCCGCTCCTGGCCGGGCTGGTAGCGGGTGCGCAGCAGCAGCGCCGGGTCGCGCAGCGACAGGATCGGCAGCAGCCCGTTCTGCAGCCGCCGCGACAGGTCCGCCTCGGCGTGCGCCTCGGCCAGCTGCTGCTCCTGCTGGCGCCACTCGGTGACGTCCTGGCAGACACCGAGCAGCCGCGACGGCCGGCCGTCCTCGTCCTGCACGACCTCGCCCCAGCTCGACACGTTGCGGACCTCGCCGGTCGGGCGGACGATCCGCGCCCGCGTGCGGAACGGGGTCCCTTCCCTGGCCGCCCGGCGGACCGTCATGGCCACCAGCTGGCGGTCGTCCGGGTGGACCTGCTGGAGCAGCCCGTCGAGGGTGGTCGCGAGCGGCGCATGGGCCAGCCCGAGGATGCGGGACAGCTCGGGGCTGCCGCTCACCTGGTCGCTGGCGAGGTCCCACTCGAAGCTGCCCAGCCGGGCGACCGACTGCGCCTGCTCGAGCTGGCGTTCCCGCTCGCGGAGCGTCTGCTCGGCCTCCCGCTCGGCGGTCACGTCCTGGGTGATCTTGGCGAACCCGGTGAGCCGCCCCTGCTCGTCGTGGAGCGCGTTGAGGGTCACGTGGGCGTAGAAGCGGCTGCCGTCCTTGCGTACCCGCCAGCCGCGCGCCTCGAAACGGCCCTCCCTGACCGCGGTCGCCAGCGCCCGCGCCGGCTTGCCGGCGGCGACGTCCTCGGGGGTGTAGAAGCGGGAGAAGTGCTCGCCCAGGATCTCGGCGGTGGTGTAGCCCTTGATCCGCTCGGCCCCCGCGTTCCAGCTGGCCACCCGCCCTTCCGGGTCGAGCAGGAAGATCGCGTAGTCCCGTACGCTCTCGACCAGCAGCCGGAACTGCTCGGCGGCCGCTCGCGCGGTGCCGCCCGGCTGCTCGGCGGCCGTCCTGCGCGAGGTCACCATGTCCGACCGGACCGCTGCGGCTTGGGCTGCATGAGGGCAAACTGCACCCGACCATCCAACCATGTCAACCAAGGTGACGGGGGCTGGCCGCCCGCTCGCGCGCAAGGTGTGAATCGTCGCTGACCGGGTAATCCGGCATATGCCCCCGGACCGCAGCCAGCGGCTCCGCCTCGGCGCACGACAGGAGGTAGGGCCGATGCTGGACCACCGCCCAGCCACCGACCACGAGGCCGCCGAGCGCGCCCGCGCCTGGCTGGACGGCCGCCACGCCCGCGAGCGCGAGCTGGTGGTGCTGCTGCTGCGGCACGCGCCCGAGGCCGACGTCGCCCGGGCGCTGGACCGGCTGCCCGA
Organism: Actinomycetes bacterium; assembly: GCA_035640005.1. GTDB lineage: Bacteria > Actinomycetota > CALGFH01 > CALGFH01 > CALGFH01 > DASQWY01. The sequence goes on along the minus strand of DASQWY010000437.1, from coordinate 2,225 downwards.
CGCGGAGCTGCACGACCTCGCCTGCCAGCTCGCCGAGGCCACCGACCTGCGCCAGGTCGCTCGCGGCATCCTCGGCGACCTCGACCGCTAGCAGCTGCCGCGCTCCGCGCTGGATCGGCCCGGCACGCTCCGGGATACTGATCGCGCGGTATGCCTGGCGTGCGTGGAGAGGTGGCGTCATGCGCAAGTACATCATCATGGGCGTCCAGGGGAGCGGGAAGGGCACGCAGGCCAAGCTGCTGGCCGACACGCTCGACCTCGAGCACATCAGCGTCGGCGACATCTTCCGCTGGAACGTGCAGCACCACACGAAGCTCGGCGCGCAGGTGCGGCGCATCGTGGCCGCCGGTGAGCTGGTGCCCGACGAGCTGGTCGAGGCGGTGGTGCACCGCCGCCTGGACGAGCACGACTGGAACTTCGGCTTCATCATCGACGGCTTCCCGCGCAGCCAGCCGCAGGCCCGCTTCTTCCTGGAGAGCTACGACATCGACGCGGTGATCCTGCTGGAGGTCGCCGACCGGGTGGTCGCCGACCGCATCCTCAGCCGCCGCCTGTGCTCCCGCTGCGGGCTTGACTACAACCTCATCTCCCACCGCCCGGCGGTGCCGGACGTGTGCGACATGTGCGGTGGCCGGCTGGTGGCGCGGCCCGACGACACGCCGGAGGCGGTGCGCGTGCGCCTGCGCGACTACCACGCCAGGACCAGACCGATCCTGGACCTGTTCCGCGCCAAGGAGTTCGTGGTGGCGGTCGACGCGGTCGGCCCGCCGGAGGCGGTGCACGCCGACATCCGCCTGCAGCTGGGGTTGGAGAGAAGGGAAACCGGGGTCCCGACCGCCTGAGCGTCGGGCCGGGACCCCGGCCCCGCCTCAGCCGACCGCGGCGATGGAGCCGAACAGCCCGTGCTCCTCGTCGGCGATGCCGGCGGTGAACAGCAGGTCGGTCGGGCTGCCGGTGACGCCGTTGCCGAAGCGCAGCGCCCACAGCCCGTCGATCGTGATCGGCGCGCCGTCCTCGTTGGCGAGCTGTCCGAGGAAGCTGCCGGTCGCCGGGTCGTAGGCGCTGATGCGCCCGTCGCCGAAGTTGCCGACCAGCAGGTCGCCGCTGAACGCGCCGAACCCCTGCGGGGCGAGCGCCAGGCCCCACGGCGCGTTGAGCGCGCCCCTGGCCGCCACCCGGTGCAGGAACCGCCCGCTGGTGTCGAACACGTTCACGAAGCCCAGGCCGGCGCCGGCGACCTCGTCCTCGGCGTCGGCGTCCTGCTTGGCGTAGGCCACGTACAGGCGGCCGCCGAGCTCCTGGATGTTGAACGGCGCGAACCCGTCCGGGACGCCGTGGTCGTTGAACGAGCCGGCCAGGTGGGTGCGCTTGAAGCGGCTGTTGAACACGTCGATCTTGGCGTTGTGGAAGTCGGCGGCGTACAGGAAGGTCCGGTCGCCGACGCTGGCGATGGCCAGCCCCTTGAAGATGGCGCCCTTGACGGCCGCGGCCGGCTGCGCCTGGGTGGACGGCGCCGGCGGCGGCACCGCCGGGCTCCAGCCGGTGATCGTGCCGGCCTCGGAGTCGAAGATGAACAGCGCCGGCCCGCTGGCGCTGCCGGAGTGGACCACGAAGCCGTCGGTGCCGTTGAACACCTGCCCGGTGGGCGCGCCGCCGGCGGGGATGTTGACCGTCAGCCTGAGCACGGGCAGTGACCCGTTGACGCCGCCCGAGTAGACGGTGGCGACGTCGGTGCCGTTGTCGGCCACCCACGCGGGCGTGGCCGGGCCCGCCGCCAGGCCCCACGGGTTGACGAGGTTGCGGTCGGTCAGCCGGGCGACCCCGGCGATGTCGGAGACGAGGTTGGTCTGGCGGTAGACGTTGCCAGGCGCCTGCGCACGCGCCACCGGGGCGGCCGCGAGCAGTCCCGTCAGCGCGCCGAGCGCGACCATGCAGCCCAGCAGGCGCCGGCGCCGTCGGGCTGTCGTTGGGGGTGGCATCGAAGCTCCCTTCCCCGCCTTCCGTCGCGCCACGGCGGCCGTCGCCGTGGCCAGGCGGCCATCCGGATAACCTCCGGCGGGGACGGTTGATTCTCCGGCGGGCGCTACAGGCTGCCGGCGACCGGGTTGCGGCGCGCTCCCGCCCGCTCCTTGACCCGCTGGCGGCGGGCGGCCGCGCCCGCGCCGGCGGCGGCGGCCCGGTGGGTGCCGGTGTCCCTGGGCACGAAGTCGCGCACCGCGAAGGTG